>JBIJDW010000160.1:0-7187 GCA_044343885.1 Kiritimatiellia bacterium | reverse complement strand
CGCCGCGTTGCCGCCCGACGTTCAGCCCATCCTTCTTTCGATTCGCTCATGCCGATTGCTCCTTTCAAGCAACCAGTATCGGCGACCTGATGTTTAAAAGGAAGATGCGGTTGGTGAGACGCTTACGCCGCGTCGGCCGGGGCGCTAGCCCACGTCACAGGGCTGTCCACAGGATCTCCCGCTTGACAGGTCAGTGGCCCCGCCGCGCCGTCGGACAAAAACCTCTACGCAACCCGGAGCGACTGTGCTATAATTCCTCTTTTTTGTTGTATCTTTCAGGCACACTGGACAGTGCCAGACATGCGTGACGAAAGGAAATGATCATGGCTACGAAGAAAGCGGCAGGAGTGGCGCAGCCGGCGGCGGCGCCGTTCGGGCAGGGGGATACGTCGTGGTTCACTCAGGCTCGGTTTGGCATGTTTATCCATTGGGGTCTCTATTCCATGCCGGCCCGGCATGAGTGGATCCGCAACTGGGAGAACATCACGAACGAGGGGTACCAGAAGTATTTCGACTACTTCAATCCCGACCTGTACAACCCCAAGGAGTGGGCGCGCCTGGCCCGGGAAGCGGGGATGAAGTATTTCGTCATCACCACCAAGCACCACGAGGGGTTCTGCCTCTGGGATTCCAAGCATACCGATTACAAGGCAACCCAAACGACGTGCGGTAAGGACCTGTTGCGGCCGCTGGTCGAGGCTTTCCGCGCCGAAGGGATACGGGTGGGCTTCTATTACTCGCTCATCGACTGGCATCACCCGGAGTTCCCGATCGATAAGATCCACCCGCAGCGGGGCGACAAGGAGGCGCGCGAGAAGGCCAAGCACCGCGATGTGCGCAAATACGCGGCATACATGCGCGATCAGGTGAAGGAGCTGCTGACCCAGTTCGGCAAGATCGATATCCTCTGGTTCGACTTCTCCTACCCCGGCGAAGACGGCAAGGGACGAAATGACTGGGAATCCGAGAAGCTGATCAAGATGGTGCGCAAACTGCAGCCGGATGTGATTGTGGACGACCGGCTTGACCTCCCCGGCGTGGGCGATGTCGTCACCCCCGAGCAGTTCCAGCCCAGCAAACAGTTGATTAAAAACGGCCAGCCGGTGGTGTGGGAAGCCTGTCAGACGTTCTCTGGCTCCTGGGGGTATAACCGGGATGAGGAGAGCTGGCGCAGCCCTGAGGAGCTGATTCGCACGCTGGTGGATTGCGTGGCCAAGGGGGGCAATCTGCTGATGAACGTCGGGCCTACGTCGCGTGGTCTGTTTGATTACCGCGCCGTGGCGCGGCTCCAGGCTTACGCGGAGTGGATGCGCTATCACAGCCGTGCCATCCATGGCTGCACGGCCGCACCTGAGGGGATCAAGTGCCCACCGGACTGCCGCCTGACCTATAATCCGCAGACGCGCCGGATCTACCTGCACCTCTTCGCCTGGCCGTACAAGACCGTCTACATCGAGGGGATGCCGCCCGTGGCGTACGCCCAACTGCTCCACGACGGCTCCGAGGTCGCCATGCGCGGTCTGGAGGAATGGCAAAAGGAACGGGCTGAAATTTGCGGCATCTCATCCACGGCGCTGGCCATCACGCTGCCTCAGAAGCCGCCCCAAACGGTAATCCCGGTCGTCGAATTCATGCTGAAATAATTGGTTATGTTTAAGCAGTACGAAGACCTGAAAGCCGGCCTCGCCTGCGGATGGAACACGTGGAACACGCGCAGTGTGCTCTCGCACGTGTTGCTGCCGGAAGCGTTTGCCATCAATCTCGGCCTTCGCCATCCGATTGATGGCGGGCACTTGAAGGAGGCGCTGTTCGGCAAGGGAGGGAAGGACGAGGAGCATGTCCGTCCGGGGCCGCATGCGACGGACGGGTCATATACGGAAGTCAGCCTGGAATGGCGCGGCGTTAAGATGCGCGTGCAGACCGCCGTCGAGGAGGGCGATTGGGTGTTGCTGGTCACGCCGGAGTCGGCGCATACGCCGGCGCCGCTGCTGGTGCTCGAATCCGGCATGCTCTGGAACCGGACGGGAAGCCTGAAGTGTGTGGGGAACACGCTGCAGTGCGAGACCCCCTCGCGGACGATCCAGGTGGTCAGTGTCAATGATCCGGTCGAAGAATACAATATCCAGACGCAGACTCCGTACCTGGCGATTCCGTTGGACAAGCCGGTCCTGGTCTCCACAGGCCGCGCACGGACCGGCGATGAGATCCGCGCGATCGTGGCGCGGCGCCTGGAAGCCCTGCAGCAGGGGAAGCATCGCTTCGGTGCGCTGGGTGCGGTATTTGAGCCGGTACAGGCTTCGCTGGCGTGGGATACGATCTATGAGCCGCAGAAGGATCGCGTGGTTTCGACCGTCAGCCGGAACTGGAATGTCCTCGGCGGCGGCTACATGCTGTTCTGCTGGGACACCTACTTCGCGGCCGCCATGGCCGGGCTCGACAGTCGCGAACTGGCTTACTCCAACCTGATCGAGATCACCGGTGAAGCCTCCCCGGCCGGCTTCGTGCCGAACGACTCCCGCGGCTGCGGCTTCAAGTCGAATGACCGCTCCCAGCCGCCGGTTGGCTCCATGACGCTGAAGATGCTGTACAGGAAGTTCGGCGACCGCTGGCTGGTTGAGCACATGTTCCCGGCCCTGCTCCGGTGGAACCGATGGTGGCCCGCGCATCGCGACACGGGCGGCCTGCTCTGCTGGGGTTCCACGCCGTGCGAGCCGACGATCCCGGGGCATTCGAATGCCTTTTCCAACATCCTGTTCGCTTCGGTGCTGGAGTCGGGCCTCGATAACTCGCCCATGTACGACGGGGTGCCCTTCGACACCGGGAGGCACCAAATGGCGTTGGCCGACGTGGGGCTGACCTCGCTCTACGTAGCGGATTGCGAATGCCTGGCCGATTGTGCGGCGATCATCGGCCGGACCGCGGAGGAGAAGGAACTGCGCGACCGGGCCGACCTATACCGGAAGAACCTGCAGCCGTTGTGGGATGATGCGGCGGGGATGTTCCTGAACCGGCGCACCGACACCGGCGAGCTGAGTCCGCGCATTTCACCGACCAACTTCTACGCCTTGCTGGCCCGGGTGGCCACGCCGGAGCAGGCGGAGCGCATGATCACGGAGCATTTCTACAATCCGAAGAAGTTCTGGGGCGACTGGATCATGCCCTCCATCAGCCGCGACGATCCGGCCTATGCCGATCAAATGTACTGGCGCGGACGGATCTGGGCGCCCATGAACTTCCTGGTCTACCTGGGCATGCGGAATTATCCGCTGGATCAGGCGCGGCGCGATCTCGTGGAGAAGTCAAAGGTGCTCATCCTGAAGGAGTGGCAGGAGAAGGGCCACGTCCACGAGAACTACAACGCCGACACCGGCGAGGGTTGCGACAAGACCACCAGCAGCGACGCCCTCTACCATTGGGGCGGCCTGCTCGGCTTCATGGCGCTGATTGAGGAAGGTTTCAGTCCGGGGGTGGAATAGAGATGCTTATGCACGATACGATTCGACAGGAAGCGCAGCGGTTGCTGGTTGCGATGACACGTGACGAGAAGATTGATTTGATCCATGGCGTGGACGGGATGTGGACGCGCGGCGTGCCGCGCCTGGGCGTTCGCAAGCTCCACATGGCCGATGCCAGCATGGGATTGCGCGATGACGCGATCCCGGCCACGGCATTCCCGGCATCTATCGCTCTGGCCGCTACATGGAACCGCGATCAGGCGGCTGCTTACGGTCAGGCCGTGGCGGAGGAGTTCCGCGCCGCCGGCATGGATGTGCTGCTCGGGCCGGGCGTGAATATGTATCGCAGCGCCTACTGCGGCCGCAATTTCGAGTATCTCGGGGAAGATCCCTGCCTAGCGAGCCAGATGGTGACGGCGTATATCCGTGCTGCACAGGCTGAGGGCGTTTCTACTACCGTCAAGCATTTTGCCGCCAACAACAGTGATTGGCACCGGTGTTGCAGCAATTCCGTGGTGGACGAGCGCACGTTGCGCGAACTCTATCTGCCGGCGTTTGAGGCCGCCATCCGCGAGGGCGGGACGCGCGCGCTGATGACGAGCTACAATCTGGTCAATGGCGAGTACGCCGCAGAGAATAGGTGGCTGGTTCACAAGGTTCTGCGGGAAGACTGGGGTTTTGATGGCGTTGCCATGTCGGACTGGGAAGGGATTTGGGAAGGCGAGAAGGCCTTCAAAGCCGGTCTGGATCTGGAGATGCCCGGCGGCAAGCGCTGGGGCGCCAAAGCGCTGAAGGAGCTGCTCGATAGTGGCCGCGTTACGGAGGCGGAACTGGATCGAAAGGTGCTGCAAGTGCTGGCGTGGACGCTGGAGATTGATCAGTTGCAGGCGCGTCGAACCCAGGCGCCGCGCGGCAAGTGTGCCGCGCACGCGGCGGTTGCGTTGCAAACCGCCCGCGAGGGGAGTGTGCTGCTGCGCAACCGCGAGGGGCTACTGCCGCTGAACTTGGCACCCGGTTCGCGCCTGGCCGTCGTAGGTCCCGCTGCCTGTCCCACGCCGACCAGCGGCGGAGGTTCGGCACGCGTGCAGGCCATTGAACCGGTGACGATTCTGGGCGCGATCAGCCGCATGGTCGGGCCGGATGTGACGGTCACGCGCCGGGACTTGGCCGACGACCTGAAGCAGGCCGCCGCGGTAGTCGTCTGCGTCGGGCTCAGCGCGGAGAGTGAACACGAGGGGTATGACCGGCCGTGGGAGCTGCACTGGCAGCGCGATGTGAACATGATTCGCCATTGCGTGGCGCACAATCCGAACACGATCGTGGTGGTCGTGGCGGGTGGGGGCGTGGAGATGGCGTCGTGGATTGACGGCACCGCCGCTGTGCTGCATGCCTGGTATCCCGGCGAGAATGGCTGCCAGGCGATTGCTGAGATCCTGTTCGGTAAGATTAATCCATCTGGGCGCCTGCCGATTACAATTGAGCGCTCCTGGGCAGACGCTGCTGCCTACGGGAACTATATACCGGCTGGCGCGTCGCTCTATAGCGAGACGGACTACACCAGCCAGTGCCGGGCGACGTTTGACGTGAACTATGCGGAGGGGATCTTTGTCGGACATCGCCACTTCGACCGCAACGGCAAGACGCCGCTTTTCCCGTTTGGCTTTGGGTTGTCGTACACGATCTTTGACTACTCCGCGCTGCGCGTGAAACCGAATGCGGCTGGCGGCGCCGACGTCACCTTCCGCGTGCGCAACACCGGTGCGCGGGCCGGTGCCGAGGTGGCGCAGGTCTATGTGGGCGACGTGCAGGCCTCCGTGCCGCGGCCTGTGAAGGAATTGAAGGGATTCGCGCGGCTGGTGCTCGAGCCCGGACAGGAGCAGGAGACCACCGTCACGCTCGACCGGCGCGCCTTTGCCTTCTTTGACGCAGCCAAGCAGGACTGGGTCGTAGAGCCCGGCGAGTTCCGGATTTGGATTGGCTCCAGTGCGCAGGAGATGCGGCTGGAGGGGAAGCTTGAACACGGAGCAGGGAGATCGTCATGAAAGATGAAGCCGCAAAGAAGCGTTATCTGGACAGCGTCAACGCCAGCCGGGCCAAGCGCATGCAGTGGTGGCACGAGGCACGGTTCGGCATGTTCATTCACTGGGGACTGTATTCGCAGATCGCCCGGCAAGAGTGGGTGATGAACCGCGAGCGGATCCCGCGAGCGGAATACGAGAAGTTCGCCGCCACCTGGAAGCCGAAACCCGGCGCCGCCCGGGAATGGGCCGCGCTCGCCAAGCAGGCGGGAATGAAGTACATGGTGCTGACCACCAAGCACCACGAGGGGTTCCTCCTCTGGGATTCGAAGCTCTCGGACTTCAACGCGGTCAAGTGCGGGCCGGGGCGCGACCTGGTGCGTGAATATGTGGATGCGGCGCGGGAGTTCGGCCTCAAGGTCGGTTTCTACTATTCCCTCATGGACTGGCATCATCCGGACGGCCATGCCTGCGCCCGCGACGAGAAGGCCCGCAAGCGCTTTACAGCCTACACGCGCGGCCTGGTGCGAGAACTCTGCAGCAACTACGGCAAGATCGACATTCTCTGGTACGACGTGCCATGGCCGCTGAACTCGCCGGAGGCCTGGGAGAGTTACGACCTCAACCAGATGGTGCGCCGGCTTCAGCCGCAGATCATCATCAACGACCGTTCGCAACTCCCTGAGGATCTCGGTACGCCCGAGGAGCATATCAGCGCCGCTGAGGGGGGGCGCGCTTGGGAGGCGTGCATGACCTTCAATGGCTCGTGGGGGTGGCAGCCGTGTCCGCCGGAGGACTGGCATTCCGTCCGCAAGGTCCTGGATATGTTGCGGCAGGTGTCTGCCGGCTGTGGCAACCTGTTGCTCAATATCGGTCCGCTGCCGGACGGCTCTGTGCCGCGTGAGGCGGTCGAGCGTCTGCAGGCGGTTGGCCGGTGGATGGACACGTACGGTTCCGTGATCTACGGCCACGTGGATCGGGTGGCCAATATGGAGTGGTTTGCGCTCGGAAACTGGACGCGCAAAGGGAACACCCTCTACTTCTGGTGCAGCCGCTGGCCGGGCAAGGAGCTGGCCATGGGCGGCATTCGCGGCGAACTCAAGCAGGCGCGGCTGTTGGCCGACGGTCGGACGTTACCGTTCACTCAGGAGCCGGACCGGCTCGTGATCCGCGGCCTGCCGGAGCAGTGCCCGGACACCGTGGCACAGGTGGCGGTGATCGAGATGGAGTTTGCGCAGGTTCCGCGCCAGAAGTTGTGGTGCGGCTGCGAACCGGTTGAGGATGCGGTTCTGGCTGCGCCGGTCGATCCGAAATGGGGTTCGCCTTTTATTTCGGAGTGGAAAGTCAGCCTGCCGCGTCCGCTCAAGGGAAATGTGCGTCCAGCCAAGACTGTGCGACTCAAGGACGCGCTGGGCTGGCAGACGATCAAGGCCGACGGCATCACGGGTTTTGTCAATGTGCATGCGCACTATCCGCTGGCGGATGGGTTGGTGTATTTCCTCGCCCGCGTGAAGGTGGCCCGGAGCGGAACATGGATCGCGCACATTGGGCACGACGGCGGCGCCAAGATGTTCATTGACGGCAAGTCCGTCTACTGCAATCCGACAACGCAGAATCCGGCACGCCCGGACCGTGCGCAGGTACCGGTCACGCTGGCCAAAGGCACGCACGAGATCCTGTTGGCGTTCGACCTGGACGAAACGCGCGGGTGGGG
>JBIJDW010000159.1:0-7205 GCA_044343885.1 Kiritimatiellia bacterium | reverse complement strand
AGCGCCGGGATCACGGGACCACGCATCGCCACGTGCACGGCCAGCCCAATCCACAGTAGGCTGCCCGCGACGATGGCGCCGAGCGTCAGCGCCAACCCGGCCCACGGCACCCGAACTTCGGGCGCAAGTAGGGCTGGCGTTACCGCCACTCCCGCCGCCAGCGCGCCCGCCACAATCCCGGCGAGAGCCAGCGCGCTATGCTCCGCGAAGACCAGCCGCCGGAGGTGCCGGCGGCGGAATCCGACCGCGCGCAGCACCGCCAGCTCCGCGCGTCGTTCGAGGATGTTGCGCGCGGCGACCACCCCCAGGCCGGCGCTGCCCAGCAGAACACCCAGTCCGCCCAGCAGCATGAAGATGGATAGATAGGTGTTTTCCACGCTGTTGAATTCCGCCAGCCGCCGCGCCGTCGGCGCGCAGGCGAGGCCGAGATCCGCCAGCCGCCCGGTCAGCGCCCGCTCAAGCGGGGCGGCCCGGTCGGTCGGCGCGTCTACCAACAGCACGCGGGCGCCGCCCAGCGAGGGAAACCGCTGCAGGAGGTGCCGTTCCGACACAATCAGGTGGCCTTGGAAAATGGACGGTGCCAGCCCGGCCATGAGCCGGATCTGGAACGCCCGCCCCGCGTCGTCCGTGTAGGTCAGCGTGTCGCCGACCGCCTTGCCCAATCCCCACCGGATCACCGCCCAGTCGGCAATAGCCGGCACGGTGTCGGGCCCGAGATCGCCATCCAGCAGGCGCCAGGGATGCGCGGCGTCCGCGCCGTCGGCCATTTGGACGAATGAGAAGGCGCCGCGCTGATCCAGCGCCGCCGGATCCACGCCCAGCAGGTGCGGCGTGGCGACGCGGTTGAGGTTGAGGCAGCTCGCGTCGTCCCCCTCGCGCAGGCGCAACGGCGTGAAGACCGCGCCAACGGCCGCTTCGGAGGTCAGTCCGAACCGTGCGCGGCCGCGGGCGCTGTTCAAGTCCTGTGTCAGCGGCAGCGTCGTCTGGCCCCAGAGCGCATAGCCGCCGGTCCCGCTGGACCGCTCGCCCGGATCATGGACCGTTCCGCGCCGATTCGCGGCGACGGCGATGACGAGGAACACGCCGAACGCAACCAGCGCGATGCAGGCCAGGCTGCGTCCGGGCCGCAGTGCCACGCTGCGGATCGCCAGTCGGAGACCGCTCGGCGCCCGTCGCGCCGCTGCCTGTTGCAGCAACCCCAGTCCGCCGTGGGCGAGCGCGAGCAGCCCCACCAGCACCAGTCCTCCCGAGGCGAAGAACGCGCCTGCGGCCGCCTGCCCCTGTCCGGCGGGAACCCGGCCGGCGACACCCGCGGCGGCCGCCAGACAAACCGCGCCCACCAGCAGGGACCGGAGCGCCGCGCGCCGCGTGTTCGTGCCCGACTCCCGACGCCGCAGATCGCTGATGGGCGCACGCATCTGTCCGCGGATCGCCCAGGCCATGCTCGCGACAGCCGCCAGTACGACGGTCGCCGCGCCGATCACGACTGAACCGGGCCGGATGTGCATCTGAAAGGCCGAGACGCGCACGGCCTCGCGCCAGACCGTCTGCAGCGCCCGGAGAATCACTGCGTCATATCCTGCGGCGAGACAGCCGCCGACGACCGTTCCGGCCACGGCCAGCGCCAGCCCCTCCGCGATCCGCAGATTGCGGAGGGTTCGCGGAAGGAAGCCCAGCGCCCGCAGCGTGGCGGTCTCCTCCGCGCGCTGCTGCACGTTGAACGCAAAGAGGAGTGCCGCCAGCAGCACGGCTGCGGCGATCAGAAAGAAACTCAACCCCGCGAAAAGCTGACCGAAGTCCACGGCCTCGCGGCTGGCCGCCAGTCCCGCCGCTTTGGCCGGTTGGATGACGAAGCCCAGATCTCGGGCGCGCACCGCGCGGCGAAGCGTGTCGGCGACCGCCGCCGCATCCCCGGCCGCGTGCGGAAAGCGCAACGCCGTATAGACGCCGAACCGGTTGCTCCAGAGCCGCTCGGCAGCCGTTCGCGCGAGATAGAGCTTCGGCAACGGGCCGTAGGCGCGCCAATAGGCTTCGTCCTGATCGCGGATGCCGCGCAGATCAATGGGAATCCCAGGATCCCAGTCCCGGCAGTTCGCGGTGTCCGAAAGTCCGGGGATAGCAGGCGCCAACCGGCGATCTGCGGCGGCGACCTCGGCGGTCGGAACGATCCCGGCTACGGTGAAGGCGGCGGTGCGTTCCTCCAGGCGGCCACCAGCGTCCACCGCATAGTAGGCCAGCGTCAGTGGGCTTCCCGACGACACCTTCAGATCTTCCGCCAGCCAGTCGTTGATCAGCACCTCGCTGTCCGCCAGTGTTTCGGGCACGCGCGGCGGCCCGGCCGCGCTGGCGAATGAATAGGGGGTCGTCCGGCCTCCGGATTCGATGCGGTTGACGAAATACGTGATGACGGGGCTGACCCCCGCTGCCGTGCGGAACGCGGCTTCGGCGATTGCTGGCTCGATGAACACCTGGTCCGACTGCAGTTCGGCGCGGCCATCCGGCAGAGGCTCCACGCGCAGTCCCGCATCGTCAAGCCGCCAGCACGCCTCCAGCCGCGCCTGCCAGGCGTCCGGGATCGCGGAGGCATCGTCATCCGAGCCAGCCGGGCCGTCCTGTATCAGCAGGATATTGGCCCGGTCCGCGAGGTCGAGCTGAGCGCCGAGCCACGACAGCGGCACAAAGACGGTGGGCGGCGGAGTCTGGGTAATCTTGAGGGTGAAAAGGCCGAAGGCGTCCGGCGTCTGCACGCCAGCCACGCGCAGCCGTCGCGACCAGGTATCGGCCTCCCGCGCCGCGAGCGTCATATCGGCGGGCAGGCCTCCGGGCTTGCGCAGGCGTAGCACCAAGGCGTCGCCCGGCCCCTTCACGCCGAGACGGTCGGCCAGCGCGCCGTTGATCAGGCAGGCGCCGTCTTCCAGGCGCGGCGGCGCCGTCGGCTGCGGTGCCAGCCCCCAGAAGGCGTCGTCCACGCCGACCACCTGCACGTCGTTGACGCGGCGGTCGCCTTCCGGTGCCAGCGCCACGCCGCTGAGCAGCAGCGCAGCCGCGATCCGATCGGCAGGCCCCGCGCGCAGGCGTCCGGCCAGATCGGCACGGAAAAACCGTTCTCGCGCGACCATCACGAAATCACTTCCACCCAGACGCGACAGCGTCAGTCGGGTCAGGCTGGTGCGAACGGAATCGCCCACCATCAGCGCCCCGATCAGCACCGTCGCCGCCACCGTCGTGCCCGCCGCCACGCCCAGATGGGTGCGCCGGTGAAAACGAAGGCTGCTCAAAAGATAGCGGATCGTGGTCATGTCGCCTTCCGCATTTCAGTTTTCAGTTTTCAGCTTTCAGTTTTCAGCATTTCAGCATTTCAGCATTTCAGCTTTTCAGCATTTCAGCTTTTCAGCATTTCTCTTCAGCGTCACACCGTCCGCTCGACGTTGAGCACAAACGCCTTGACCGCGCCGTTCTTGCCGAGTTCGCCACGCAGGGCGGCGAGGGTGTCGGCGAGGGCGTTGGCCAGCGCATCGTCAACGACGAAAAGGGTGAGGGTATTGGCTCCCGGCCAGATGTGATCGTCGAGCCGGGGGCCTGCGGAACGCCCCACTCCCACGACGCGCGGCACCTTGGTGTAGTTGACCGCGCCCACTTCGGCTGCAGCCGCCAGCACCTCGTCCTCGGTCGCCATGTTGTAAACCGCCATCACCATTTTCATGCTGTCATCTCCCACCCACACACTCCCACACCCACCCACTCACACACTCCCACACTCCCCTACTTCCTCCCGGCCCGCACCGGGCGGTCGCGGTAGAACAGCGAGTAAAAGACCGGCACCACGATCAGGGTCACCAGCGTGGCGAAGCTCAGCCCGCCCACCACCGTCACCCCCATGGGCTTCCACGTCTCCGATCCCTCGCTGTGCGCGAGGGCCAGCGGCAACATGCCAAACACGGTCGTCAGCGTCGTGATCAAGACCGGTCGCAACCGCTGCCGCCCCGAATGCCGTATGGCGTCGGCCAGCGATTCGCCGCGCGCCCGCAGGATGTTGATATAGTCCACGAGCACGATCGCGTTGTTGACGACCGTTCCGACCAGCAGGATCATCCCGATGTAGGTGAAGATGTTGAAGGTCATGCCGAAACCGAGCAGCGCGAAGACCACGCCGGTGAAGGCGAAGGGCAGGGACAGCACGATGATAAACGGATCCTTCAGGGACTCGAACTGCGCCGCCATGACCATGTAGACCAGCACCAGTCCCAGCACCAGCAGCAGTTGTAGCTCCCGGAAGGACTCCGCCTGTTCCTGCACCAGGCCGCCGTAGTGGATCGAGACGCCCAGGGGCAGGACGACCTCGGCGTCGATGGCCCGCCTCAGATCGTCGGCCACCTCGCCCACCGAGCGCGCGTCGGTGTCCAGTCCGACGGTGATCATCCGTTCCTGGTCCTTGCGCTCGATCTCCAGCGGTCCGAGCGCCTCATGCACCGTGGCGACGGCGTCGATGCGAACGCGCCGGCCGTCGGGCAGTCCAATTTCGGAATCGAGAATATCCTTCATCGAGACCCGCCGCCCCTCGGCCAGCCGCATGAAGATCCGGTACTCGTTCTCGCCGTCGCGGTAGGTCGAGGCTTCGAGGCCGTAGAACAACGTCCGGATCGTCTCCACGATGTCGGAGACATTCAGCCCCAGCGTCGAGGCCTTGAGCCGGTCCACGTCCACCACCAATTCCGGTTTGCCCGGATCGAGGCTGATGCTGGCGTCCTTCGCGCCGGGGACCCGATCGGCGATCGCCTTGATCTGCTTGGCGATCCGGCTGGTCTCGGCCAGGTCAAAGCCCAGCACCTGCACGACGATGGGCTTGCCGCCGCCGTGCCGGCCCATGGCGCGGTTTTCGGTGGACATTGAGACACGGGTGATTTCCGGCCAGTCGCGCATCCGCTCCATCACGGCGCGTCCGAGATCGCGGCTCGACCGCGTGCGTGTGTTGATCGAGGCCAGCTTGAAGTCTACGTTGCCCAGATGCGAGGCCGAACGGCCGCCGAAGCCGCCGCCACCGCCGCCGCACTGCCAGCGCGAATGGATGATCCAGTCGGCCGGGATGACCTCCTCCGCCAGCGTCACGATCTTCCGGCAGATTTGCGTCGAGACCTCCACCCGCGTTCCGACCGGCAGTTCAAATCGGATCGAGAGGTCGCCCGAATCCTGTGATGGCGCGTATTCGGTGCCGATGAGGGGCATCAGCGCCAGGGACGAGCAGAACAACAGGAGCGCGCCGCCCAGCACGACGAGGCGATGCCGCAACGACCAGGCCAGCGCGCGCTCATAAAATCGCTCTAGGCCGACGAATCCCGCCTCGCTCAGACGAAACACCCAGCGGCCGGCGCGCCCGCCGCCAATGGTCGTCTCATTGACAACGGTGAGCCACTTGGAGCTGAGCATGGGCGTCAACATGAGCGAGCAGAGCAGACTGGCCAACAGCGTGATGGAGATGATGCCGCCGAGCTGGCCGAAGAAGACGCCGCTGGTGCCCTTCACGAAGATCAGCGGGACGAAGACCACGACGGTCGTCAGCGTGCTCGCGGCGATCGCCAGGCCGACCTCGTCGGTGCCGAACATCGCGGCCTCGGCGCGGTTTTCGCCCCGGTCCATGCGGCTGCTGATGTTCTCCAGCACGACCACGGCGTTGTCCACCACCATGCCGATCGCGATCGCCAACGCCGACAGCGTCACCACGTTGATCGTCCAGCCCTTGAAGAACATGAAGGCGAAGCTGATGATCAGCGAGAAGGGGATCGTCAGGAGGATCACCGCCGACGAGCGCAGGCTGCGCAGGAAGAACAGCGTCGTGAGGATCACGAAGAAGCCGCCCCACAGCACAGTCTGGGACACATTGCTGAGCGACTGCTGAATGAAGTCGCTGGTATCGGCCAGGACCGACAGCTTCACATCCGATGGCATCTGCTGCTGCAACCGTTCGACCTCGCGGCGCACGTCGCGCGCGACCTGCACGGTGTTGGCGCCGGAACGCTTCTGCACCATAAACATGACCGCGTCGCGGTGGTTGACCTCGCTGTAGCGTTGGCGCTCGGTGAAGCCGTCGCTCACGGCCGCCACATCGCGCAAATACACGGCCGCGCCTTCGCTCCGCTTAAGCACGATGTTGCCGATCTGCTCGGGACTGCTGTATTCGCCGGGGACGCGAACCGTGAATTCGACGGCGCCGGATTTGATGCTGCCCGCAGGCAGCGTCAAGTTCTCGGCGGCGATCACCCGCTGCACCGCGCCCACGGTCAGCCCGTAACCGGCCAGCTTGATCGGGTCGAGATCGATGTTGATCTGTCGTTCCAGCCCGCCGAACACCTGCACGGCGCCGACGCCGTTAACCCGTTTGAGCCGGTCGCCCACCTCGCGGTCGATGAGGTTATAGAGGCCCTCCCAGCTCTCTTTGGCCGTGGCGCCGAAAAAGATGATCGGCATGGAGGACGAGTTGAATTTCAGCACGATGGGGTTGTCGGCGTCGTCCGGCAACTGCCGCTTGGCAAACTCCAGCTTGTCGCGGATGTCGTTGGCCGCCTCGTTCAGGTCGGTGCCCCACTCGAAGAGGCAGGTGACCGAGGAGAGGCCCTCGCGCGTCCGGCTGGTCAGTTCACTGAGGTCGCTCACCGTGGCGAGCTGCTTCTCGATCACGCGGGTGACCTTGTTCTCCACGTCGGTGGTGCTGGCGCCCAGCCAGGTGGTGGACACCGAGATCGACGGGTTCTCCATCTCCGGCATCAGATCCACCGGTAGCCGGGTGTACGAAACCACCCCCAGCACGAGGATGGCCATGAAGACCATGGCCGTGAGCACCGGCTGACGAACGCCTACTTCAGCAAGTTTCATTTGCCGCTCCCTGTCCGGTTGACGCGCACGCCGTCGGAGAGCCGGTGCTGGCCGCTGATCACCAACTCCTCGCCCGCCGCGAGGCCCGACAGCACCTCGACCATCCGCCCTTCGCGGACTCCCGGAACGATCTCGCGGGTTTCTGCGTGATCGCCGTTGACCACAAAGCCCAGGTAGCGCATGCCGCGGCGAAGCAGGACATCAAACGGCACGGCCACGACGTCGGCCCGTTCGCCCAGGATGAGCCGCCCCTCGGCATACAGCCCCGGCCGCAGCAGCCACTCGCCGCGCGCGTTTTTGGCATTGGGCAGCCGCACCTCGATCGTCGCCGTGCGCGT
>JBIJDW010000158.1:0-7256 GCA_044343885.1 Kiritimatiellia bacterium | reverse complement strand
GCCGATGCACGCGTGTGCGCCATGAGAGGCTCATAGCGGGGATTGGACAGAAACGACACGTCCCCCAAACGCGCATCATCGAGCGCCGACATCGCGACGATCTCCTCCGTCGCGTCACCCTCGACAGATCCCTTGAGCCAGGCTGCAAGCTGGGCGATCGTCTGTGCCATTTCTCATTCTCCATCGGCCACGTGACTCAACACAACCTTACCGGGGGGTCGACTCCGCTTTCACGGGCAAGGCATCTTTCGCGGGCGCCACCTCTTTAGCTGCCGCCGCATCCGGGTCTACCGCAGCCGGGTCCACGCCCAGCGCCCGCAGCACATCGGCCGTGAGATCCAGTGTCTCGTCATAATAGAGAACCGGCGCCGTCGGCAACACGACCTTGATCTTCTTGTCGTCGGCAATTTTCTTCACGACCACACGAATGGCGTCGGTCGTCCGTTTCAACAGCTTGCGTTCGCGCTCGTTTAACTGCATCCGGTGGAGGTCTTCCAACTGCTTCAATTCGTCGCTCTCGATTTTGGCCTCATCATATTTCTTCTTGGCGTTAGCTTCGGCCTTCTTTCGTGCCGCCTCGCTGAGAACCGGACTTTGAACCTCCTTGGCGGCCTCCTCAAAGGCCTGAACGGCCTTGCTCACCTTGGCGGCCTTGACGTCACCTTCGCCCTTGAGGGTGTTGTAAACCTCCTCAATAGCCTTGCGGTCGCCGGCTGTGTTCGGGTGCAGCTTGACAATGCGCTCAAAATCAACCACGGCGATTTGCG
This sequence comes from Kiritimatiellia bacterium, assembly GCA_044343885.1. Classification (GTDB taxonomy): domain Bacteria; phylum Verrucomicrobiota; class Kiritimatiellia; order RFP12; family JAAYNR01; genus VGWG01. The sequence continues at coordinate 6,489 of JBIJDW010000158.1, read as the reverse complement.
CCGTCGCTGAACAGACGCCAACACATGCGGCGATTCCCATGATCTGTGCCCAATTCATATGCTTCATAACATCTCCTTTGTCGGCGGTGTGAACTCTTCTTTATTCAAAACCAATCCAGAAAACAAATGCCTGTTCTTCCGTGTTGTCCGGCTTAACCAGAGGCTTCGCGTAGTCCACGCGGATCGGGAAACCGGGAATGTCGACGCGCAGACCAAAGCCGATGCTCGCGGCGTAGTCAGAGAAGTCCGGCGAGAAGGCGCCTGCGTCCAGACTGCCTGCATCAACAAACGTCGCGAACCGCAGCGCCTTGAAGATCGGAATCGTGTATTCTCCGGACACGAAGGAAAGCGTCTGCCCACCCACCGAATGCCAGGTGGCACTGCCGACTGCGGCCACTTTCGGCCCCACGCTCCGGTGTCCAAAACCGCGAACGGTGCGGCCACCGCCCAGATAGAGCCGCTCGTTGAGCGGCACCTCGTCTTGGCCGTACGCATCGACCGTCTCCATCCGGCCGCGCAAACTCAGCACGTGGCCGCCCTTCCACGGAAGCCCGTACCATTTGCGGACCTGTGCGCCCGTCTTGTACACGTCGTACACGCCGCCGAGCATCGATCCGCCGACCTCGCCGAACACCGTCGCCTCCATGCCACGGGTCGGCACGAACGGCTTGTTGCGGGTGTCGTGCGTCCAGTACACGCGAAACATGCTGTTGAGTCCGGATTCGGAACCAACGTAAGTAAAAGTCCGCCCATCCGCATACTTATAGGTGCCGCCGTTCATGAAGATTACGTCATCCAAACTGACCTGCTCGAACGTCTGTTTGAAGCCGATTTTACCAACCTTGACCGGGTACGAGATGCCGGCCGCCATGCCGCTGCGCAGATCGTCATACTCATCGTAGCTGTTCATCCGCCGGTAGGCGTCGACCTGCAGTGCCATCTCACGACCGTACAGCCACGGCTGAATCCAGTTCGCCTCAATGGTCTGGCGATTGGACCCAATCTCGGCGCCCAGACGGGCCTTCTGACCGCCGCCCGTGAAGCTGGGCCAGTTCTGGATGTCAAAATTGTTCTGCGAGACTTCAACAAAACCCATGACGCTGTCGATGGTCGAGAACCCGGCGCCGATCATGAAGTTGCCGGTGCGCTGCTCCGTTACGTTGACGACCAGATCCCGCACGGTGTTGGTTTCGGTCGCGACCAGCGAATCGCGCACCTCGCTAAAGTAATTGAGGTTGCGCAGGCGGTTCATGCTGCGCTCGATCCGCACGGCATTGGCCTCGTCGCCGGGCGTGACGAGAATCTCACGGCGGATGACCTTGTCCTGCGTGCGGGTGTTTCCGTTGATGATGATGTTGCGCAGGGTGACCAGCTCGCCTTCGGTGATCTGTAACTGGACATTGGCCACGCCGGGCGTCCCGGGCGGCGTGTCGATCGTCGTGCGTACAAAGGTGTCAATATATCCGCGCGAGGTAAAATACTCCCTCACCCGCTTGATCGCGGCAACGACGGGCGCGCCGGCATTCTCGCCACCGGTGATCGCGGCAACATCCTGAACCTCCTTAATCGGGAAAAGCGTCACGCCATTGATGGAGAACGTGCCCAGCGTGTAGCAGACGCCCTCGGTGATTTCATAAACCGCGCGCACCTTCTTGGGGTTATTCGGCAGAGGCTCCAGCTTGACCGGCGCGATGGTGACGTCGAGATAGCCGCGCTCGCGGTAAGACGCCAGCATGCCTTCACGGGCGTCATCGAACTGTTGCTCGTCATACATCCGGTCGCTGAACCAGTTCCGAGGATCCCACCAGTTGTACTGTTTGAAAATGCCCTTCAACTCGCTGGCCGTAAACGCCGTGTTGCCCGTGAAGAGAAAGCCTGCCAGCACAATCTTGTCACCTTCGATGATGGTGACGGTGACGGTGGTCGCCCCGGTGGCCGCGTCGACCGAACCGATCTGCCCGGTGACCTGCACGTTGGGGTATTGCCGCTTCATGTACTCATCGCGCACCTTGGAACAACGGACGCCGAGGAGCTGCTCGTCAATGTAGGAGCCCTCCTTCAGCCCGATCCAGTCACGCACCTTGGAACGGCTGACCGCGCTCATTCCATTCACATCGACGGGAGCCGCCAGACGGAAGCGGCGCCGGACCACGTAAATCACCTTCACGCCGTTATCCACCTCGGCAATTTCGACGCCCGCATAGGAGAAGCGCTGCGAATCGTTCAGCCGACGCACATCATCAAACAAGACCGCCTGAGACAAGTCGGCGCCTTTTTTCGAACCGCACATCGTCAATACGTCGCTGGTGTCGGCACTATAGCCTTCCAACTGCCGCACCGCGACTTCTTGAATCACCTGAGCGCCCGCCGTAACGGCCGCAAACACTGCCACTGCCACCCATTTTTTCAGACGCATTCCCCTGCTCCTTTGTTGTTCCCGACAGACGGGCGAAACACCCCGTGCCCAGAAACTGAAAAGCCAACCCCGTATGAAGTCAGACAGTATACCGCAACATCCCCCGTTACGTCCAATCGGAAATCAGGGACGTCATGCTCGCGGCGTCGTTTTGTAAAGGCGGGTCATTTTATCGCCGATATCACGATAGGCGATGTCGGCGCCGTAGATCTCCTTGTATAATACGAGTGCGCGCGCGGTGTTGCCCGAATCCTCGGCAATCTCGCCCAACTCGAAGAGGACCCGCTTGCGCGCCTCGTCCATCGTGGGCAACTGCTCCAGAACGGTCTCCAATTGCATAGTGGCCAGATCGGCCTGGCCTTTCTGCCGGAAGCAGCGCGCAAGGAAATAGAGCGCGTCCGTGCGTTCCCGCGGACTCCGCTGGGCCAGTTGGAGTTGTTGGATGGCCTCGTCCCATGCGCCTTTATCGAAATGCTGCAGCCCCAGTTCGAAGCGCAACCGCAAATCGTTCGGATAGCGTGCGACACGGGCCAAAACATCGTCAAACACAAATTGATTGCGTTGCGCCTCTAGCGCGGCGGCTTCCCCGGGCGTGCCAGTCTGCTTCAGCGCGGCGATCCGCGCGTCGAAATCGAGCGCCTTCAGTTCACTCAGCATGCGATCCAGCTCGGGATCTGCGGTGTTGACCGCCAGCGCCTCTTCCGCGACCGCGATCGCCTCGGGATATTTCTTGTTCTGTCGGTACACGCGCATGAGCGCACGGTAGGCGTTGATATTGGTGGCATCCTTGGCAATTGCGGCGCGCTGTTCCGCCACCAGGGTCTCCAGATCATTGCCGGTGACGACGGCCTTCGCCTGAATGTCCTGTGCCTTGGCCACCGTCTGGTCCTTGATCAAACTCCGATACGAATCCTGTTTGTCCGTCGTATCTTCCCATCCGCCGCTTTGCATCGAGTCGCGGGCTTCGACATCTTTGAACAGTTTGGCGGTCGCCGCGTCATGCGGCCGTAAAGCCACAACCCGCTCATAGGCGCGCCGGGCCAGACGGTAATTGCCGACCTCGTTGTAGAGATCGCCCAACTCTCGCAACAACACCGCATGATCGGGCGAGGCCTCCACCGCCAGTTCGAGCGTTGACACGGCCGCGTCCAGCAGATTGGCTAGTCGTGCGGCGTTAATAAAGTACGCCAGAAAGACCGGGTTCAACGGGTTGATCGCCATGAGCGTCTCGGCAATCGCCATCGCCTGATCGGCATTGCCCTGCTTCAACGCAAGTTTCCCAACGAGGTAGGCGGGTAACCCGACCAGATCCGCGAACGGGCGAAGCCGCCATTTTTTGTCGACCTTCTTGACTCGTTGGATCTCGACGATGCGCAGAAAACGTCGGGCACGGGCAAACGTGGGTGCCTCCACCACACAGCGGGTGAGTAGATCGACCGCGATATCCAAATTGCCACGCTCAAACGCCGAAAACCCTTTTTCGAAGAGCTTTTGCGTCAGAGCGGGGATTGCATCCGTTCGCACCTCTGTCATGAAACGCCTCTCGTGGCCCACGCATCTGGGGTTCCCATCAATGACTGTTTTTCAGTTTACCCTGAGCGCGCCGAATCGGCAATGCTAAATTTGGCTAAATTTGTCCGGACTGCCATAAACCTGCGGAAAGAGTTGACAAAACAGCCGTTTCTCACGACACTTCACGCACGTCCGAACCCGGCGCGACCCCGCGCACCCCGGATACACCCTGATTATGGCGACATCTACACAACACCAATACGACGAGAGCAAGATCAAGACCCTTTCGTCCGTCGAACACATCCGCCTCCGTACCGGCATGTACATCGGCCGGACCGGTGATGGTTCGCAGTATGAAGACGGCGTCTATATCCTGCTGAAGGAGGTGCTCGACAACGCCGTCGATGAGTTCATCATGGGCTATGGCAAGCGGGTCGATATCGCCATCAACCCCACCACCGGCGTCTGCTCGGTCCGCGACTACGGCCGCGGCATCCCCTTGGGCAAGATCGTCGCCTGCGTCTCCGAGATCAACACCGGCGGCAAGTTCAATAGCGACTCGTTCCAGTTCTCCGTCGGCATGAACGGCGTCGGAACCAAGGCCGTCAACGCCCTCTCCTCCCACTTTCTCGTTCGCGCCTACCGTGACGGCGAAATGGCCGAGGCGACCTTTACCTATGGCAAGTTGGCCTCGGAGAAAAAGGGCAAGACCGACGAGCGCAACGGCACCCTCGTCCAGTTCACCCCCGACGGCGATATCTTCAAGAAGTTCCAGTTCCGCGACGAGCACGTCTCGCGCCGCCTGCGGATGTACGCTTACCTGAACGCCGGGATGAGCCTCCTCTGCAACGGCAATACGTTCCGCTCCGAAAACGGGCTGCTCGACCTGATCCACGACGAGGCCCAGTTCGAAAAGATCTACCAGCCCTTCCATTACCGCTCCAAGACGCTGGAGCTGTCTTTCACCCATACCAACCGCCTCGGCGAGGATTACTATTCGTTCGTCAACGGCCAATACACCAACGACGGCGGCGTTCACCTCTCGGCCTTCAAGGAGGGGTTGCTCAAGGCGGTCAACGAGTTCGGCAAGAAGAAGTACGACGGCGACGAGGTGCGCGAGGGGGTCATCGGCGCCATCGCCATCCGCCTCAAGGACCCGATCTTTGAATCCCAGACCAAAAACAAGCTCGGCAACCAGGAGATCCGGTCGGACCTAGTCGCCGAAATCAAGCGCGTCATCGAGGAGATGTTCCACCGCGATCCGGTCAATGCGCAGAAACTCATCAGCAAGATCGAGGAGACCTCCAAGATCCGCGCCGAGCTGAATTCGGTGCGCAAACTGGCCCGCGAGCGCTCCAAGTCGGTCTCTGTCCGCGTGCCGCAGCTCAAAGACTGCAAGCAGCACCTGCACAAGGCCAAGGGCACCGGCCTCGACACCATGCTCTTCATCACCGAGGGCGACTCCGCCGCAGGTTCGCTGGTTTCCTGCCGCGATGTCTCCGTCCAGGCGATCTTCACCCTCAAAGGAAAGCCGCTCAACACCTGCGGCCGCAAGCGCGAAGAGCTGTACAAGAATGTCGAGCTGTACAATCTGATGCAGAGTCTCGACATCGAGCAGTCGGTCGACAACCTCCGTTACCAGAAGGTGATCCTCGCCACCGACGCCGACGTCGACGGACTCCACATCCGCAACCTGATGATCACCTACTTTCTCCGCTTCTTCGACCGCCTGCTCCGCGAAGGGCACCTCTACATCCTCGAGACTCCGCTGTTCCGGGTGCGGAACAAGAAGGTCACTCACTACTGCTATTCCGAAGAGGAGCGCCTCGCCGCCATCGCCGAACTGGGCAAGTCGGCGGAGATCACCCGCTTCAAGGGCCTCGGCGAGATCTCCCCCAAGGAGTTCCACGCTTTCATCGGGCCGGAGATGCGCCTGACCCCCGTCGACGCCACTCAGGACTACGGCCTCGGTGAGACGCTCGAATTCTACATGGGCGACAACACCTCCGAACGCCGTCAGTATATCATGGAAAACCTGGTGATCCCCGACGAGGTTTGATAAAACGTCATGCGCCGACCCCCCAACAAAAATAGCCCCGCTTCCGCCCCCGAAGGCGAGAACGCGCCTCCCGTCCAGGTGACCGAGGATTTCCTGTTCGACCTCGACGCCCCGCCCCTTCCCGGTGCCGCGACGGCCACGAATGCCGACGGCGAACCCGCTGCGGCGAAGCGGGGCGGGAACGGCGACGCGAAGCTACGCTCCGCTGCCACGCCCGACGTTTTGCCCGACGTTTCGCCCGACGTTTCGCCCGACACTCCGCCCGATGCCGAGCCGCTCTTTCCTCAGGTGGACGGACCCGTCCCCAAGAGCAACGTCCCCCCCAACAGCCGCGGCCCCCTGTCGCGCCTGATGGACTTCAACTTTATCCAGTTTGCCTCCTACACCATCTGCTCGCGCGCCATCCCGACCATCGAGGACGGTCTCAAGCCGGTGCAGCGCCGAATCCTCCATTCGTTGTGGGAACTCGACGACGGCCGCTTCATCAAGGTCGCCAACGTCG
>JBIJDW010000464.1:0-7291 GCA_044343885.1 Kiritimatiellia bacterium | reverse complement strand
GCTAATCGGTTTATCGAATTCCACGAGAATATCGACATCACTCTGTTCCGTTTGATCGCCCCGGGAATATGATCCGAACAATGCAAGTGATCGGACGTGGTACTGCCTTGCCAAATCAGACTTCATACCGCGTAATGCCTGCAAGATGCTATCTTTTGTTTTCATATTAGGAAATGCTGGGGACAGGGAAAGAGAGTATGTGGGTGTGGGAGTGTGGGGGAAGAGAGGGTTCAAAGGTTCAAAGAATAAATGCAGGGGACAGGGAAAGAGAAGGAGAATGGGGCAATTTCAGCTTTCTGCTTTCCGTAAAGAGATCGCTCTACGTTAAAGGCCAGATATGGACTGTTTTTCCTCGTGCCTTCAGGATGGGGGCGGCCATTTTCTGAAGTTCGACGACAACCCGGACTTTTTCCGAATAGGAAAGCGCCCGGAGCGCAGCCCGATGTTTGGTCTTATCGATTGCGCTGCTCATTGGCTTGTCCATTGCAACCACCTTTCAATCAGGCCATGACGCGCGAGAATTCCATCCAGCCGCCGATGATCCAACGCGTCGGACTCCATGAACATCGGCAGGCGTGCCCTGTCTTTGCCGCGACCGGTCTGGACAGCAATTGCTGTCAGATGTTCGATCGTGAGCACGCGCGTTGGTACATCATCATACATAATGTCCCTTGCCTGTGCCAGCGCCTCTTCAAGTAATGAGTTATAGGCCGGAAGAAATTGCACCGGCACGCCTTCGATTATCACACACTCTTTTTCAGGCAGATAACCACGTGCGGCCAGATATTCATAGACCGGCGTAAGCGTGAGAAGGATCGCGTCGTCCGCGTGCGGCAGCACCACGAACACATCGAGATCAAACGTTGTGAACGGCTCGACATAGAAAGTCGCACCCATGGCTCCGCCTATGGCGTATTTTCCGATGACGCCGTGTCGCTCCATTTCATTGATAACCTGGAGTGCCTTTTTCATAGGAGAGCGTAGGAAATTGGGGACAGGGAAAAGCTGGGGTGCGTTGGGGAGGGTGCGTTGGGGACAGGGAAAGAGAAGGTTCAAACGCGCCTGACGGCGCTGGTTCAATAAGGTTCAAAGGTTCAAAAAAGAAGCGTTGGGGACAGGGAAAGAGAATTTTATCGGCGTCGGCGTCGGGGTCGGTATCGGTATCGATAAAACAAACGGTAAATCGACCCCGATTCCGATACCGACCCCGACCCCGAGAAAGGACAGGTAAAGAGTGTGGGGATCGTTGGCGATGGGAAGAGGAATGGGGACAGAGAAAGAGAGAATGTGGGTGTGGGAGTGTGTGGGGCGGAAGAGAAAAGCTGAAATGCTGAAATGCTGAAAAGGAATTGCACGTGAGCGTTGCGCTGGCAGAATTTCAGTTTTTCTGATTCATCTCCATGATCAGCGGCGCTTAAGAGAAATGCTGAAATGCTGAAAAGCTGAAAGGCAGAAAGGCGCGGGGGCGGTGAAAAGGTCAGTGGGCAGGTTGAAAACCCATCACGGCAAAGTGCTTGTCGTAACCGAATCGTTGGGGACAGGGAAAGAGAATCTTATCGGCGTCGGGGTCGGTATCGGTATCGGTATCGATAAAACCAACGGGAAATCGACCCCGATTCCGATACCGACCCCGACCCCGATGGGAAAATCGCTGGGGACAGGGAAAGAGAACAGTGGGGGGAGGTCAGAGGTCAGGTTTCACGCGGTCGCGCGAACGGCCTCGCAAATACGCTCTTTTGCCTCGTCCCATCCAAGCGCCTTGAGCATGACCGGCATGTCGGTTGTTTCCGCATCGTCAAAATAAACCAAACTCCGCATGACAAGCAATTTCAACCCGGTTGGATACTTGCTTTGATACAACCCCAACATCTCCTTCAGGGAGAACCGATTCAAAAGAAAAGCGACATCGATGAAATCCTTCTTGCTCCCCCGGTTTGCAATCGCTTCGAGTTTCATGGCAGCAATGTCTTCTATGCGCGCAAGCCGAATTCCATCGATTATAGAAGCTTCTTTTAACCATGCATACGGATAGGTCACGAAATCAACTTTGACTGCGTTGACTTCGTAGAATTGCATGCGTTGTGTGCCGCCTGTTCGAACAACCGTTCCGCATGTTTCAAGTTCAGATTGCAGATTGCTTTCGCCCCACGAGCCAAAGAAATCCAGGTCTATCGAGCGGCGATGACCTAGTTGAAGGGCCAGAGCGGTGCCCCCTACAAGCCGTGTTTCAGCAAGAATGGGCAAGTCCTGGATCCGTTTTAGCAGGGCCAATGTGTCAGGGCTGACTGTTTCCACGTGAAGCATCTGAACTCTTCTTTCTTCGCATTTCCAAGGCATGCAGCAAATGCAAGCGCTGTAGGCTCAAGCGAACGGAATTGCTTCGCCGTTTGAACGATCTCCGGAATCGTATAGCATGTTTTCAAGAGCGCCCAGTCCTCGTCATGCCCACGTTCGAGAACACGCTGAACGATTAAGGCCTTGCTCTTTTGAAGGTCGAGCGTTTCACGGTCAACATCCCAGAATAGGGACGGTGTAAAATTGGCAATATTAGGAGACATGGCATTAGTCAGTGGGGACAGGGAAAGAGAGTGTGTGGGTGTGGGAGTGTGTGGGGAAAGAGAGGGTTCAAAGGTTCAAAAAGGTTCAATCGCGCCTGACGGCGCTGGTTCAAATAAGGTTCAAAAAGGTTCAATCGCGCCTGACGGCGCTGGTTCAAGGGTTCAAATAAGGTTCAAATGAGGTTCAACCGCGCCTGACGGCGCTGGTTCACGGCAGCGTTGGGGACAGGGAAAGAGAGTTTTATCGGCGTCGGGGTCGGTATCGGTATCGGTATCGATCAAACAAACTGAAAATCGACCCCGATTCCGATACCGACCCCGACCCCGGGTTAGGGAAAGGAAAGGTTTAAAGGTTCAAACGCGCCTGACGGCGCTGGTTCAATAGGGTTCAAAAAGGTTCAAACGCGCCTGACGGCGCTGGTTCAATAGGGTTCAAAAAGGTTCAAACGCGCCTGACGGCGCTGGTTCAAAGGTTCAAGGGTTCAAAAGAGAAAAGCTGAAAGCGGGAGAGAGAAGAGAAAAGCTGAAAACTGAAAACTAGAGAGGGATGCTGTGGACAGGGAAAGAGAGTATGTGGGTGTGAGAGTGTGTGTAGTCAGTGGGGACAGGGAAAGAGAGTGGAGTCAGTGGGGACAGGGAAAGAGAGGGGGCCACGTCCACATCTGGTGGAAGCGCCGGCACCCGGTTAATGTCTGCTCCATCGTCGATTCTAATCGTTGGTCAACTGTTCTACCACCGTTTCTGGATCAATGTCCTCTTCCCGAGGCCATGTCAACGAGCCCAAGACCACGTGAACGCGCTTGAAATAGTCTACATCCATCAGATTTGAAAAGAATGTGTTTGTCAACAGCGGCTTGACGTCAAAATATCCTCTTCTGCCGTTCTCCAATTCAACATAAAGACGATAATTCTCACAAGGCGCAACCTTCTTGACATCCCAGTACATGGTAATCTCCTGTTCTAGATAGAGATTGATGCCTCATATTCGGCATATCGAGCATGGATGTGCGGCAGGTTATGCTGTTTGTTGTCCGTCGCATACATTCGGATAATGATGCCATAGAACATGGATAGAATCGGCATAAGCACCTCCATTGATTGAGAAAGGCATGAGAATGGGGACAGGGAAAGAGAGTATGTGGGTGTGTGGGGGAGAGAGAAAATGCTGAAAAGCTGAAACGCTGAAAGTTATGGGTAAAAGCTGAAATGCTGAAAAGTTCGATAGATCGGTCAAGTCACGCTGAGATCGCTCCATCCGCTGCTGAAATAATCCTAGATCCGGCAGTTGATTTCACCACGAAGGCACGAAGCGCACGAAGTAAGAGAAAACGCATACCGAGGTCACAATAATGGTTTGACGGCATCACAAATTCGTTTTTTGACCTGATCGAACGTCAGGCGCGGCTCCCGTATAAGCCGTGGCCACTCGGCAAGATCCACATCATCAAAGAAAACAAGACTGCGCAGAATCATCAGCGCGTCATCCTGCTGATACTTCGTCTTGTAGAAGTCCAACATTTCTTCCAACCTGAATTGCTTCAGCAGGAAGTACACATCAACGAAATCCTTTACCCGTGTTCCGTTCCCGGTAATGGCGTTGAGCTTCATCGCCGCAATATCCTTGGCAGATAGCATCCGGACACGATCTTCTTCGATGACCTGAAGTTCTTCGTAGTCATGACGAATCACATCGATCATAACCCCTTCAATGAATCCTTTTAAGGTTTTCCCGTGTTGATAGTTCCGTTGAAAACCATACTTATTGATGAAGAGGGCCAACACATCATCGACATCATAATCGACGCGGGTGAACAAATCGATGTCGATGGAGATGCGGTGTCCGATCTGCAGCGCCAGCGCGGTACCACCGACCAGATGAAACTCTCGCAGCATCGGTTCTGCCTGGAGGGCTTGGATCAATCCCATTGTTTGAGATGCGAGGGTCTGTGTGTGCAGCATACGAACCGCTCCTTCGGGATATCCAGCCAAAACGAAATAAAGTTCACTACTTTGCTATCCCAGTCCTTGATCTTCACGACTTCATCCCGGATCTCGGATAGTGAGTAGAGCTTCTTCAGGAGATGCAAGTCTTCCAGCGTCCCCAGCATCAAAATGCGTTGCACTACCAAGCGTCGACCTTTCTGAATGTCGAACGTCTCGGGATTGACATCCCATAAAATATTACGCGTAAAAATTGGCATAGGCGGGAGCAGGGGGTGAAGAAGTTCGTTAGTGCATTATGGAGGCGAATGGGGGAGGCGAATGGGGACAGAGAAAGAGAAGGCGTGTCGGGATTGCACCCTGAGGCGCTTGCAAAACCTCCTTCGTCGGTTCTGCGAGCGCAGTATTCAGAAGTCAGAATTCAGTATTCAGAATTGTAACACTCTCACGGGCAACGTGTTCAAATATTCTGACTCCCGTATTCTGACTTCTCTCTTGCAAACACCCCGGAGGGGGGAAGTTGGGGACAGGGAAAGTTGGGGACAGAGAAAGAGAGGGCAGCGTTGGGGACAGGGAAAGAGAATTTTATCGGCGTCGGGGTCGGTATCGGTATCGGTAAAGATAAAACAACTGGGGAAATGCTGGGGACAGGGAAAGAGAGTGTGTGGGTGTGGGGGTGTGTGGGTGGGAAAGAGAAAAAGCTGAAATGCTGAAAAGCTGAAAGCTGAAAGTTGGGAAAGAGAGTGTGTGGGTGTGGGGGTGTGTGGGGAGAGAGAGGGTTCAAAGAAGGTTCAAACGCGCCTGACGGCGCTGGTTCAAATAAGGTTCAAAAAGGTTCAAACGCGCCTGATGGCGCTGGTTCAAATAAGGTTCAAATGAGGTTCAAATGAGGTTCAAACGCGCCTGATGGCGCTGGTTCAAAGAAGGTTCAATGAGGTTCAAGGGTTCAAAAAGGTTCAAGGGTTCAAAAGAGAAAAGCTGAAAACTGAAAGCTGAAAAGCTGAAATAATCCTAGATCCGGCAGTTGATTTCACCACGAAGGCACGAAGCGCACGAAGAATGGGGCCGGAGAGAAAAACTGAAAGGTGATCGGGCAGACTCCGTCCCCGTGGATGATGCGGGAAAAGCGCCCGCGTCAGCCCTTAACAGGTTGCTATGCAAGTTGTTGTTCATCTCAGGACGGTTGAGCCGTCAGATGCTGATTGCGGCAATAGGATAGCAGATGACGGAAGAGAGGGAAAGGGAGTATGTGGGTGTGGGAGGGAAAGAGAAATGCTGAAAGCGAGAGAGAAAAGCTGAAATGCTGAAAACTGAAATGCTGAAAAGCGGGAGAGAAAAGCTGAAAGGCGCGGGGGCGGGAAGGAACAAAGGAATGAAACAGGTTTTCTCGGGGTCGGAGTCGGTAATGGAGTCGATCTCGATACGGACGGAAGGCTCTAGATGAGCCGGATCGAAGTCAGATCGGTTAGGGGTAAGCGAGTAAGTGTTGCGGCTAAGTGGCGGTTGGTCCTAGCATACTCACTGAATGGATTCATTAGGCGCCTTCTGAATGAGAAGATTAGTTTTTGTGGGTTCATAGGGGTCGTAATTAGACATGAGACAATTCGTTAGGAAATTGAAGTTGGGGACAGGGAAAGAGAATCTTATCGGCGTCGAGAAATCGTTAGGGACAGAGATAGAGAAGGAGTCGTTGGGGACAGGGAAAGATGAATCGATGGGGACAGGGAAAGAGAATTTTATCGGCGTCGGCGTCGGGGTCGGTATCGCTATCGATCAAACAAACTGGAAATCGACCCCGATTCCGATACCGACCCCGACCCCGATGGAATCGTTGGGGACAGGGAAAGAGAACAGAAATTGGAGGCTGAGAAATTGGAAGAAATGCTGGGGACAAGAAGCGTTGGGGACAGGGAAAGAGAATTTTATCGGCGTCGGAGTCGGTATCGGAAAGAGAGGGTTCAAGGGTTCAAAGAAGGTTCAAACGCGCCTGACGGCGCTGGTTCAATAAGGTTCAAAGAAGGTTCAAACGCGCCTGATGGCGCTGGTTCAATAAGGTTCAAACGCGCCTGACGGCGCTGGTTCAAAAGGGTTCAAATAAGGTTCAAGGGTTCAAGGGTTCAAAGAAGGTTCAAAGGTTCAAAGAAGGTTCAAAGGTTCAAATAAGGTTCAAGGGTTCAAAAGAGAAAAGCTGAAAACTGAAAAGGAAATGCACGTGAGCGTTGCGCTGGCTGAATTTCAGGTTTCCTGATTCATCTCCATCATCAGCGGCGGAAAGAGAAGGTTCAAAGGTTCAATAGGGGGCGTTGGGGACAGAGAAGGAAAGCAAGAATGTCAAGATGTCTGATACCCCCGAACCATCAAACTCGGCGTTTTCAGCAAATGACTGTCCGCCGTTAGCAAAATGCACGCGTGAACGGCCGACGATGCCGCAATAACCGCATCAGGCAGTTTGAGTTGCTTTTCTGCCCGCAATGCCAGCACCTTCCCTTTGAGCATGTCGTCGCCTGAACACAAGTCAACGACGTCAACTCGCGCCAAAAACCTTTGGAACAGCAAGCGGTCTTCTTCGGACAGACCTGGAAAGGAAAGAAACTCCAGTTCGCAAATAATAGAAGTTGCAACATAAACGGCATCGGAGAGGATGTTCAGCAGATCCCGATTGCCGGACAACAACTGGACGATCGCGTTGGTATCGAGGAAATAACGTTTACCATTCATCGCGAAGTTTCCGTTGTTCTTTTACCGCATCCCCGCACCACTTGAGTTTCCCGGCCAGACCAGAAAAATCGTAT
>JBIJDW010000468.1:0-7316 GCA_044343885.1 Kiritimatiellia bacterium | reverse complement strand
GTTCGCCTATAGAGGGTTCGACAAAGCTCGCGACAAAGCTCGCGACAAAGGTCCGTTTATCAGAACCGCTTAACTTAGCGCCATTCGGGACGGGCCTTCCCTCAGCTACTCGACACCCGACACTCGACACCCGACAACCAACATCCAACGCCCAACATCCAACGCCCAACATCCGACACCCGACACCCGACACCCGACACCCGACACCCAAGGCCCGTTCCTAATCCGCCTCCTAATCCGCCTATTCTAAATACGGATCGTGATGTTCCACTGTGAAGCAGGACGACTGGCTACAAAAGCAAAAGATACATCCTTCCACTCGGCCATCACGTCCCTTCCCAACAAGCCCATTGTCATGTTCAGGGACGACACGAAGGTCGCCTTGCCAAGCGTCGAAGACCATAGAACCATGGAGACCTCGGTCAGTAGATGAACGTCTGGTCGGCGTTAGGCATCTGGAAGACGGCCATCGTACGCCCGCAGGCGTTGCCCTTGCGGATGGCCGACGCCATCTTTCGCACGTTCTTCCCAGCCGCAACGACCTCGAACGTGTCCGTTGTCATTGCCACCGGAGACCGGGGATGCTTCTTCATTGCGGCATGAACGTGTTTAATCAAATTTTCGTAGTAAGTCATTCCGTCACCTCCCTCGGCGCCTGCAATGCAATCCTAGCACTCATCCGGTGCCCCACATTTGACTCTCAGCCCTGCAATAGGCATAGTATCACACAGTAGAGTCCAACTGGTCAACGCTCTTTCTGCAATTCGTAATCATTGAAGAGGGGGCCGGCTTGCGTTTTCGGTCTACGGGTACGGGCGACGAGTACGGTCTACGATTAGGCGCGAAGCGATCGGTAGCCAGCGGCGTCCCGCCGCGCCGTAGGCCAATGGGTGTAAAACGCCCAACATCCAACGCCCAACAACCAACACCCAACAACCACAGAGAGTTGGCCACAAAAGGCACAACAATCACAAAACGTTTTTGTGTCTTTTGTGCTTTTTGTGGCCATTCAAAAAAACGGGGCGGGACCGGCTTGCGCCAGACCCGCCCCGCGTTGTCTCAGTGTTCGGCTATTCAGACTGAAACCTGAAACCATTCTCCCCGCTTACCGCAACAGGATCAGGGTTCCAGAGACTATCTGATTCAAGGCCACGTCGTTGCCGTCGCCGCCGTTGGTGACGACGCTGTAATTCTTCGAGCCGACCGTCACTTTTGAGTCGGCAAAGTTGCCGGTCACGGTTCCGCCTGCGCCGACATCGATCAGAACGTATTGGCTCGCCGTCGGCGCCGCGCCGGCCTCAACGGCGAGCGTGGCCACGGCGCTTCCGAGCGCGACCGTGGCGCCGGCCGCGACATTCATCTTCGTGCAGGTCGCGCCGTCCACCTTGAACTTCAGCGTGCCGCCGGTGAGCGTGACGCTCGCGAAGCCGGCCTGGGCCGCATCGTTCTGATTGTAGTAGAGCGTGCCGGCGTTCAGGTTCCAAGCGATCGTGCTGCGCGCGTCGGTGCCGTCGGTGTGGGTGAAGTTCGCGCCCTTGACTTCCACCGTGCCGGAGCCGGTCTTGTTCAGCGTCGTGGCGCCCGTGCGCTTCTGCAAGAGCGTCATGCAGGTCTGCGCCCCGCTGTCGCCCCAGGTGGGCGTGATGACCACGTTGTTCGCGGCGGTGACGCCGTCGCCCAGGACGAGCGTATCGGTGGCGTTTCTGGCCGACAGGTTCAACGCGGCGGTGTCGGCCGCGGCGTTGGCGTGGATGTTGATGTCCCCGCCGCCAATTTCCGCCAGCAACTTGCCGGGCGCGGCCTTCGGATTGCCCAGCAGAATCGCGGTGTTCGAGCCGGTCCCGGTGGTTCCCAGCGTGCCGGTCTGGCCCCCGCCGATGCCGAGCGTGCCGATCAGGAAGCTCTTGCCTTCGGGCAGTTGGTACGCCATGCCGGATCCGGAACCGGTGAGGAAGTAGCCGAAGTTCCGCGCCGTCGCCCCGCCTTTGCGGAGGGCGGCCACATAGCCTGGCCCGACCGCGCCGGGGATGAAGCTCTTCAGGTACCCATTGGCATCGGGGGCGAAGCGAACGTAGCCTTCGGCGCCGTTCTCCACCGGGGTGGTCGTGCCCGCGTTATAGGCCAGGAAGCCGTACGTGCCATAGGAGAGGCGGGTCATGGGGGTACTATAGTTTGCGTTTGCGCCTTGGAATGCGGTCACGCCCAGGTTGATGCCACCCTGGCCGTTCACGAACAGCTGGGAACTCGTCGCGTTGCCCGAAACGGGGCCGGCGTAGTTGTAATTGTTTGCCTGGCTGCCCGAGACGGCGACGGAGTTGGCCAGGACGGTTTCGCTCACATTGCCGGCACCGTCATCCACGCCCTGGAACGTCAGGCCGAAGGAGCAAATCTTGCCGCTCAAGGTGACCGCGCCGCCAGTCGTCTTGGCATTGCTGATGATGAAACCGTTGCCACCGGCACTGTAGACGAGCAGGTCATTGTTCAGGCTGTTCCCGAAGCCATTCATGAACTCGACGATGCCGACGCTATTGAGATTTCCGGCTCCCGTAACGAAAGTGTTGTAAATTGGCCCCGAACCGGCTGCATTGGCGTTGTTCAGCCGCACAAGCGCGCCGTTGCCGAGGGTTAGCCCGCCGGACCAAGTGCCATTGTCGCCGCTCAAGGTCACTCGGCTCGGAGTGTTTATGATCAAGCTACCGGGACCGCTGATCGCACCGGTCAGGGTCTTGACGCCCAATCCGGGGCCCGGGGCTACGGAGGGTCTTATGCCTAGCACCAAATGGCCGTTGAGTGTGACGGAACCGCCGAAGGTCACGTTGTTGACCACGCCATCATCGGTCCAATAGCCGCCTGCGCCCACGACCAGTGACGTATTGGTGAAGTCCTGGGTCTGGCCTCCACTGCATCCGAGATATCCGCCCTGGAAGTAGATCGTTCGCGTGACGCCCACGGCACCCAGCGAACCGGCTTGTTGTGAATCAAGCAGGCCGCCCAACAAGTAGATGTCGCCGATCTGATTGTCCGCGTTGTTGAGTGCGAAAACGCCGTTGCCTGATCGAGTCAGCGCCAGATTGCCAACGATCTGCGAACTGATCGTGGTTTTGCTATCATAGTCTGACCCTGTAGAGTGGAGAATCAGATCCTGGCCGTTGCCGCTGGTCAGCGTGCCCCCGGAGAATGTGAAAGGTCGGTTAGAGAGCCCGCCGGTGTACACGATCATCCCGCTGCGGATGGTCAACGCGTCACTGCCTCCGAGAGTAATCGTGGTGAATCCTCCTCCGGGTCCGATCTTGAGGGAGTTGATGGTCAGGACCCCTCCCGGCAACGATCCCGTCGTATTGGCAGTCGTATAGATATTTTCGTCGGTCCAAGAGGAGAGCACGTTTTGCGGGAAATAGGTTGGTGCCACGAGATTAAGGCCGGTCCCGGCCACGGCGAAATCGGCCGTGCCAGAGCCACCGTACGTGACATTCACCAAGCTGCCAACGAGAATCCGGTTGCCGGCGCCGTACGCCGTGCTGGCTCCCGTCTGGGCGTTGGCAAACTGCACATTCGGCGACGCCGCCGAGAAGGTGAGCACGCCGCCGACGGACCGGGTATAGGCGGTGCCTGCAGCACCGCCGAAGCTCAGGGTTCCCGTCGTGGCGGTCATGCTGCTGCTGCCAGCCGCGACTACCACACTGCCTACCGCTTCCGTGCCAGTCACCGAATTAATTAGATTAAACGTGCCGCCCCCTTCGGATCCGCCCAGGGTGAGTACAGCGCTATCGTTCAGGCGAGCAACATTGTTGTTGGCCGCTGCGCCGCTGGTGAAAGTCCCTCCACCGCTGACGTTGATCGCGGTCGCGGAGCCGACGGCACCGTTTGCGCCGCTCAACGTGAGAGAGGTCCTTAGACCGTTCCAGGTCCCCCGCAACACATTAATCGAGGTCGTATCAAGGGAGTTTTGGACAACCACAACAACCGGGCTCCCTTGACGCGTCATTTGCGCCATCACGCCCTGACCCGCTAACGGGATGGTGCCCGTGATGGTTGTGGCGCCGCTGTAGGTCTGCGCGGCCGTAATGGTCACGGTGTTTTCGGTGCCGGCGCCAGCACTTCTGCCGTAGGACTGAAGGATCCCGGAGTTGCTGTCGGTGAGAGTCGCCGAACCGGAAAACGTCAGACTGTTTGCGCCGGTAAAGACGGGGGAGGATAGAGTGGTCGCCTGACTGACGGGGACAAGCCGGTAAGTGGTGACCCCGTCGGGCAGCGTATAGCTGGTGAGGGTAGTGCCACTGAGGCCGACCGAGATGTCCTTGTTCAGGCCACCAGTCGACGAAAGATTGACGGTCGCTCCCGGGATGAAGATGGAGTCTTGCGTGGTGGTGAAGCGGCTCGGGGCGTTGATGAAAGCGGCGCCCTTGAAGGCGATGCCGCCGGGAACGATCACGTTGTACCCGGTGTTCGGCAAGGCGTTCGCGCCCAAGTCGATGGGTTGGGGATTGTTCCCCACCGCCAGCGTGATATTGCCGTTGAACCCGGTGAAGTTTCCGCTGACAATGAAGCTTTTGTCACTTATAGCACCGTTCCGATCGGTCCCCGCACGCAGGACGAGGCCCACCGCAGACGTTCCGGTCACGGTACCGCTGTAGGTGCCGCCACTATTGGCATTGTTGGCGTTGTTCAGTCCTTCGATCGCTCCGCCGTTGGCACCGACGGTGATGGGTTTGCTGAACGAACTACCGTTAGCCAATCGCAGCGCCCCGCCATTGAGAGTCAAGGTGCCGCTACCGATATTGACCCCACTGGCAGCGACATTGAGCGTGCCCGAGTTGATCGTCGTATTGACCCAGCCCGTGCTGCCCGTGACCAAGACAATGCCCAGCGGGGACATGGCCACGACAATATTGCCGCCGCCGGCGATCGTCCCAAGAGTCGAGCCGGTGTCATTCATGGGAAGTGCGCCAAAGACATTCACCTGTCCCGACCCGGCCACGGTGAGTGTCCCGCCGAAATTCAGGCCGTTGAGCGCCATGCCGCCAGACACGACTCCCTGGTGCATTGCCGTCTGGTTGAAGGCAAGGGTCTTGTCGCCGGAGAAACTCGTGACGCCGCCAGTGGTCAAATTGACCGCAGTGCTGCCGCCGAAGGCCATGGTGCCGGTGAAGCTGGGGTACGCCCCGGTGATCGTTGAGGCCACGGTGGAAACATTGAGGAGGTACCCGGCGCCGGGCAGCGTGAGATTGGCGCCCGTGGTGAGGGCCAGGGCCGCGCCCACGCCGCCGATTGCGCCGCCGCTGTTGACGATGATGATGCCGGTCGGCGTCCCGCGCAGGGCGGCCACGCCGCCGGCGTTGACCGTGATGTTATTGTTGGGGCTGAACGTTGCGCTCTGCGTCAACGTCCCGCCGTAGTTGATCGTGACGGCGCCGGTGCCGAGAATAGCCTGAGAGGCCACACTGACGTTACCGCCGACCGAGTTGCCGGAGAAGGTCGTGCCGCCGCCGATCGTGAGGGCCGGATTGCCGCCGCCGGTGCCCGGCAGTGTGAACGCGGCCGGGCCTGCGAACGTCACGTTATTGCCCACAACGAGGCCGGAGCCGAAGGTGACAGCGCTGAGCATCGTGACGGTGGCGCCGGCGGAAATGTTCTGCGTGGCGTGCGAGAACGTCAGGGCACCGCTCTTCGTGAGGTCACCCAGGGTCACCGTGCCGGTGATCGCGAGGGGGCAGTTGGCAATATTGCGCGCGGTCGTGTCATTGGAACTCAGTTGACCGGCGGTCAAGGTAAGGGTGTTGCCCAAGGCGCCCAAAGCCTCAGGCTGAACCTGCAACCACGTGGTGGCGCCATTGAGGGTCAGCCCCGCCGTGCCGGTGCCGGTGTTGTTGAAGAGGAACGTGCCGCCCGTGAGGGTCAGCAGGTTGTTGTAAGCGATGGGGAGGGTAAATGTCAGCGCGTTGGTGGAGTTGTTGAGCCAGGATTGGGCGGCACCGACATTCATGCCAACGCTGATGGTATGCGCTGCAGCGCCGTTGGCGATGGTCAGGGCAGTCCCGGAGCCGGTCAGCGTGATGGCAAACGTGCCAATAGTGTTCCCCGTCGTTGCCGTTGCATTAATGGTCAGGGTCCCGATTCGCAGCGGGTTGGCGATGTTTTGCGTTGAGGGACGGTTGCTTCCGGCGCCGGTCAGGATGACGTCGTCGCTGTTATTGTCAACCGGTATGACATCCCAGTTGCCTGCGATGTTCCAGTTCACACTCGTGTCGCCGTCCCAAGTGCATGTCCCCGCCATAGCGGTGATGGGGCCGACGAGCATGTTGATCACGGAGATCCACGTTGCCGCGAGGATGACGTGGCGGGCGCGGCCGTAGCGGCGGCGCAGCACGTACGACGCCGAAGGCGTGTCCGTGCCGGGATTGGTCTGGGGGGCTGTGCTTGTTGTCATGTTTGGTCTCCTCCTGTTTTGGTCTGGACTCAGGACCAGGGACTCAGGACTCAGGGTCCAGAGGCCGCTGTTCACTGTTTACTGTTCACTCTGTTCACTTTTCACTGCCACGGGCGCGGCGGCGGGCGGGGCGTTCTGCTTGATCCCGTAACGCTTGACGATCACGGCGGCGGCGGGGTCCTCGGAGCCGAGCTCGATGAGGTCCGTCAGCATGGCCTGCAGTTTCGTCTCGGTCTGCGCGCTCTGGATGGTCGCCTGCCAGACCTGGAACTTGGCGGTCTGCAGGTTGGAGGTCTGGATGACGATCCCGCGCAGGTTCCAGGAGAGGAGCACGAGCAGGCCGATGAGCGTGAGCAGGAGCGGGGAAAAGGCGCTGTAGAGTGTGGGGGTGTGTGAGTGTGTGGGTGTGGGAGTGTTAGTCATTGTCTGTCTCCTGATCCTTCGTTGCCGGGGTGCCTGCGGGGGTCTGAATGTTGTAGCCATGCTTCTGCAGCAGCGCGCGCATGGAGCGGTTCGTCACGGCGGAGGCGGCCATATCCTGCAGAATGGCATTGCCGATCTGCTGGCCCTGCGGACCCAGCACACCGCTGTTGAGGGCCGCCTGCCGGGCCTGCAGATCGCGCTGCGTGCGTTCATTGAGCGCGGACATCACAACGATGGCGATGGCCATCGCTGCCGCGACGCCCGCCAGAATTACCAGCCACAGGTACCGTGAGAAAGTCATTCAGCATCCCTCCCTGTTTCTTTTCCATTGCCGAACGGTGTTGGGCTTCGATTCAAAAATACACCGCATCCGCATAGCGTAGGATGCTTTATGCCGCCATGGGCGACGGGTATGGCGGGGGCCTGTATCCCTATCTTATAGGGGGGTGCAAAATCCGATGGCGGC
>JBIJDW010000157.1:0-7331 GCA_044343885.1 Kiritimatiellia bacterium | reverse complement strand
AGCGAATGCCCCAGTGATCGATGAGGCGTGACGACACTTCGGCCAGGCGCAGGGATTCGCGCCACGGGAGGACGGGGCTTTCCAGACGTCCCCCGCGGATGCAGGCCATCGCCTCCAAAATCTCATACTCGAAGCCGTTCTTCAGGTGCGGCGTCCGGACCCGATCCTCGGCGCCTCCCGCGTGGAGGATGACCTCCTGAGCGTCGAAGAATGAAGGGATGTCGATGCTGCCGTCGGTGCCGGCCAGCCGCGCGTGGGCCGTGCCCGAAGTGCGCACGCCGCAGGTGAGCACGGCCTGTGCGCCGTCCGGCCACTGAAAAATCATCGCCGCCTGTTCATCCACGCCGGTCTCGCCGATCGCGGCTGAGCTGGCCGCGGGATCGGGCAGGCTGCCGAAGGCCCACTGGGCGAGCGCCAAGACGTAGATGCCGACATCGAGCAGGCCGCCGCCCGCCAGCGCGGGATTCAAGAGGCGCGACTCGGGGTTCCAGCCGCAGCGAAAGGAGAAATCGGCCTCCAGGCGGCGCAGCGTGCCGATCCGGCCGGCATCGATCCAGCCGCGCGCCGTGGCCAGCGCGGGCAGAAAGCGCGTCCACAGCCCCTCCATGAGAAACAGGTTGGCGCAGCGGGCGGCGTCGATCATGGCGGATGCATGGGCCAACGTCGCTCCGAGCGGCTTCTCGCACAACACCGGTTTTCCTGCGGCCAGGGCCAGAAGAACACCGTCCCGGTGGTGGCTGTGCGGCGAAGCGACGTAGATGGCATCGAGGTCTGGGTCGGCCACGAGTTCGGCGTAGCTGTCGTACGCCCGCGGAATGGCGTGGCGGGCGGCAAATGTTTCGGCCCGACCGCGGTCGCGCGAACCGACCGCCGTCACGGCCGCATCTGGAATGGCGGTTATGGCTTCGGCAAATTTTTCGGCGATGTGGCCTGGCGCCAGAATTCCCCAACGAAAGATCTGCATGATCGGCCTCTTGAGGGTTCAAGGGTTCAAATAAGGTTCAAGGGTTCAAGGGTTCAAATAAGGTTCAAGGGTTCAAGGGTTCAAAAAAGGTTCAAAAGTTCAAGGGTTCAGACGCTCCAGGCGGTCGAGGATGCGGTCGGCGACGGCGTGTTTGGTGAGTAGCGGCAGGTGCTCGGGATCACAGCCGGGGGCCAGCAGCGTGACGCGGTTGGTATCGACGGCAAAACCTGCGTCGGGCAGGGAGACGTCGTTGGCGGCCAGCAGATCGAGCCCCTTCGTGACGAGCTTACGCTGCGCCTCGGCGAGCGGGTCGCCGGTCTCGGCGGCGAAGCCGACGAAGAGACGCCCGCCTTTGTCCGGCTGCAGCGTCAGCAAAATGTCGGGATTCGGCTCCAGCTCGAGGATGGGCGTCATGTCACGCTTCTTCAGCTTGACGGGGCTGGGCCGTTTCGGACGCCAGTCGGCCACCGCCGCGCACATGATGAGCGCCTGGGCGGACACCAGCTCACGGCGCACCGCATCGAGCATCTCGCACGCGCTCACCACATCGATGCGCCTCACACCGGCGGGCGTGTCGCAGGTGACCGGCCCCGCGACCAGCGTGACCGCATGACCCCGCGCGGCCGCCCGTTCCGCTAGGGCAAAACCCATTTTTCCGGTGGAACGGTTGCTGATGAAACGCACCGGGTCCAGATGCTCGCGGGTCGGCCCCGCCGTAATTAAAATGCGCATGTCGTCCCTGTGTTCACCCGAATCGCCCGGCGTCGGCCTACGCCAACCCCTGGCAGATGGTGATGCAGATCACGCCGACAATGTCGTCGGCGGTGCAGCCGCGGGAGAGGTCGTTGACCGGCTTGCCGGTGCCCTGAAGGATCGGGCCATAGGCGATGGCGCCTGCGAGGCGCTCGGTGATCTTGTAGCAAATGTTTCCGGCCTGCAGGTCGGGGAAAATCAGGACGTTGGCGTCGCCGGCAATGGTTCCGGACGGATTTTTTGATGCGGCCACGGACGGCACGAGGGCGGCGTCGGCCTGGATCTCGCCGTCCACAACGGCGTCGAGGCCGATGGTGGCGAAGCGGGCACGCGTCTTTTCCATGGCTTCGCGCATCTTGTCAACCAGCGGATGTTTGGCCGACCCCTTGGTCGAGAAGCTGAGGAACGCGAGTTTGGGCCGTTTGCCCAGCAGGGCGCGGCAGGTCATGGCGGTGGCCTGGGCGATATCGACCAGCTCATCGGCGGTGGGGCAGATGTTGACGCCACAGTCGGCATAGATCAGCACATCGTCGCCGGACGGCGTGGGTCGCGGGAGATCCATGAGAAAGCACCCCGAAGCGAGGGCGATCCCCGGGGCGGTGCCGACGCAGGTGAACGCGGCGCGCAGCATGTCGGGGGTCGAAGCAATCGAGCCGGCGACCAGACCATCGACATGGCCGCAGCCGAGCAGCATGTTGCCAAAGAAAAGGCGCTTGGAGGAGAGGGTGGCCGTGGCCTCCTCCAGCGTCATCCCTTTGGCCTTGCGGCGCGCATGGAGCGCTGCGGCTAGTTCGGGAGTGAGGTCCGAAGCGGTGTAGTCGATGCAGCGGATGCCGTGGGCGGCGAGCGTTCCGCCCGCCCGGGCCTCCGCCGCAGCCCGCTCGGCGGGTGTCGCGAGGACGACGGGGGTGCAGATGCCCCGGGTCTGGGCCTGGATCGCGGCGGTGATGACGCGGGGGTCGTGGCCTTCGGGAAGGACAATGGTTTTGCGGGCGGCTTGGACGACGGGGAGGAGGCGTTCGAGCAGTTGCATGGGCTATTATCCTTGGCGGGAGAGCAGGGCAAAGGTCTCGCGGGCGATCATCAGTTCCTCATTGGTGGGGATGACAATCGCGGGCAGGGATGAATCGTCGGTGGAGATGGGGCCTGTTTTCCCAAAATTGATATCCTTGTTTCGCGCGGGGTCGAGCCGGCAGCCGATAGCGACGAGGCGCGAGATGATCGCCTCGCGCGCAGGGAAGGAATTCTCGCCGACGCCGCCGGTAAAGATAATCGCGTCGGCACCGCCGAGCAGCGTGTAATAGCCCCCAATGTAGAGCGCGGCGCGGTGGCCCACCATGTTGAGCGTGGTCACGGCAGACTCTTTTCCAGCGGCTGCGGCGGCGACCAACTCGCGCATGTCGCCTGATCCGGTGCCGGCGCACCCCAGCAGCCCCGACTGCTTGTTGAGCAGCGTGTCGATCTCGTCGAGCGAGAGCTTGCCCTCTCGGGCGAGGTAGAGAACCACGGCGGGATCGAGATCGCCCGAGCGGCTCCCCATGATGAGGCCCGCCAGCGGGGTCATGCCCATGGTCGTATCGAGCGACTTGCCGCCAGCCACAGCCGCGATCGACGACCCGTTGCCGAGATGGCAGATGATTAGTTTGGTTTGCTCCAGAGGCTTGCCAATAATCTTTGCGGCGGCGGCGGCGACAAACTGATAGGAGATGCCGTGAAAGCCGTACTTGCGGATGCGGAGGTTCTCGTAATAGGCGCTGGGAATGGCATACAGGAAGGCGTGTTTGGGTATCGTATGGTGAAAAGCGGTGTCGAACACCGCGATGTTCGGCGTGTCAGGGAAGACCGTTTCGCAGGCGACGATGCCGCCGAGGTTGGCCGGATTGTGGAGCGGTGCGAGGGGGCTGCACTCGCCGATCCCAGCCTTGACCGCGTCATCCACGATGACGGCCGCCGAAAACTTCTCTCCGCCGTGCACGACGCGGTGGCCGATGGCGTCCACTTCGGTCAGCGCTTTGATCACGCCGCAGGCGGGATCGATCAACATGCGGCAGGCCAGAGCGAGCGCCTTGCCATGGTTTTCGGCATGGATCGTCTGCTCGGTCTTGGCCTCGCCGTCGCGCTGGTAGGCGAGATTGCCATTCGGCATGCCGATCCGCTCGACCAGCCCTTTGGCCATCATGGTCTCGGTCGCCATGCTGAAAAGCATAAACTTCAGCGACGAGCTCCCAGAATTGATCACCAGAATCTTGTCGACAACGTGTTTTGACATGTTCATCCTTTAGCACCCGGGTCGGGGAGGCAACGGTCAGGAATGAAAGGGGCACCGCGAAGATCCGTTAAGGCCTAGCCGGAACCCCTTAAAAAAGGAGTTTATTTTGCGCTTCCGTTTCAAAAGAATCAAGCTTGGATTTTAACGTGTTCGCTCCCCGGCTCATCAAACCGGAAATACCGCGCCGCGTTGCGGTAGCAGATGTCCCGAACGATCTCGCCGATCCACGCGATGTCGTTGGGGATGCGCCCGGCGGCGATGTCGGAACCGAGGAGATTGCAGAGGATGCGTCGAAAGTATTCATGGCGCGTGTAGCTGAGGAACGAGCGGCTGTCGGTGAGCATGCCCACAAAGCGGCTCAGCAGTCCGAGCTGGGAGAGCGCCTCAAGCTGGCGCACCATCCCATCGCGCTGGTCGTTGAACCACCAGCCGCTGCCGAACTGCATCTTGCCCGCCACGGGGCCGCGCTGGAAGCTGCCGAGCAGCGTGGCGAGCAGTTCGTTGTCGCGCGGGTTGATCGTGTAGACGATGGTCTGCGGCAGGGCGTCGATTTGATCGAGCCGGTCCAACAGCCGCGCCAGGGCCTGAGCCACGGGCCAGTCGCCGATCGAGTCGAACCCGGCGTCGGGGCCGAGCGCTCGGAACATCCGCGTATTGGCGTTGCGCAGCGGACCGTAATGGATCTGCCAGGTCCAGCCCGCCGCCGCATCCATCTTGCCGCATTCGAACAGGACGGCCGATCGGAACTGCTCGATCTCTTCGGACGTGACCGCCCCGCCGCTGCGGGCCTTGGCAAAAACCGCGCGCACGCCGGCCTCGGTGTAGGGCGCGGCGTAGACCGTCTCCACGCCGTAGTCGGAGAGGCGGCAGCCGGCTGCGGCAAAGAAGTCATGGCGTTTCTGCAGCGCGCAGAGAAAGTCGTCCCAGGTCCGCACCCCGGTTCCGGCCGCCGCGCCCAGCGCATCCATCCAGCCGTTCCAGAACGCGGCGCGGTCGATGGCCAGCGCTTTGTCGGGGCGCCAGGTCGGCAGCATTTGCACGCCAAACCCCTCGCGAGCCACCTTCAGGTGATGCTCGAGCGTGTCGGTCGGGTCGTCCGTCGTGCAGACCACCTTCACGCCGCTGCGCGCCATCAGGCCGCGCGCCGAACAGGCCGGCGTGTCGAGCTGCGGATTGACCCGGTCCCAGATCGACTGGGCGGACGCCGGGTCGAGCCGGTCGCTGATCCCGAAATAGCGCGTCAGCTCCAAATGCGACCAGTCGTACAACGGGTTGCGCAGCAGGTACGGCAGGGTGGCGGCGAACGCGGCGAACTTCTCCCGGTCGGGCGCGTCCCCGGTGATCAGGCGCTCGTCCACGCCATTCGCGCGCAGCGCCCGCCATTTGTAATGATCGCCGCCCAGCCAGACCTGCGTCAGGTTCTTCCAGCGCCGGTCCTCGGCCACATCCCGCGGCGACAGATGGCAGTGGTAGTCGATGATCGGCATCGCCTCGGCATAGCCGTGGTACAGCGTCTGCGCCGCTTCATTCTGCAACAAAAAGTCGTCATGAATGAATGGTTTTTTTGTCATGCCTGCCGCCACCTTTCCCGTGAGGCGCTTGCATAACCTCCTTCGTCGGTTATGCAAGCGTCGTATTCAGAAGCCAGTATTCAGAATTCAGAATTCAGAATGGGAACCCTCTCACTGGCAACGTGTACCCTTATTCTGACTCCGGAATTCTGACTTCTCTTCAGAACTCCGTAACCGGGGTTCCGCCCTCCAGCCAGCACATCATGTTCGCGACGAGGTAGTTCCAGTTCTGGAAGCCGTGATTGAGGATCGGTTCGCCGTTCTCGGGCTGGTAGTATTCATGCAGGGCACCGGTCTTCTCCAGATCCGAGCCGAACAGGGCGACCGTCTTCTGCGCCAGGTCACGGGCATCGTCCTCAAACCCGCAGGTGACCAGTCCGCGGAACGTGAGATAATTGGAGATGCCCCAGATCGGTCCGAGCCAGGACGACGGATTTCCCGACGCGCGCAGGTTGTACATCTTCTCCATTTTGGAGAGCGTCCTGACGCCGAAGGGCGCGTTGAACGTGGCGGCGTTGCGGTAATGTTCCCGCACCATCCGCTTGGCCTGCTTGGGCGTGGCGATACCGGCCCACAGGGCCAGGAAGCCGGACCAGACGCCGATGCGCTGGATGAGGCACGGCCAGTCCCGTGGCTGCCCCGAGTGCGAGGCGCTCCGCTGCCTCGTGACGGGCGTCAGATTCAGATCCACGCTGTAATAGAAGCCGTCGCGCTCATCCCAGCAATGCTCGCGGACGGCCTCGCGCAACGCCTCGGCGTCCTGACGGTACTGCGCGGCCACCTCATCCAGCCCCACCCGGTCCAGCAGGTAGGCCATGGCCAGCAGCTCCTTGACCATCAGGCAATTGAGGTAGATCGAGCCGCTGCTACGCGGTGGCCGGCCAAACGTGCAGGGGTCGTTGTCAACGCCGATGGCGGCATCGTTCTGCCAGAAATAGAGTCCGCACTCGTGGCGGTGGTGATTGCGGTAGTTGTTGACGAAGTACTGGAGATACATCAGATCCTCGCGCAGCCACTCCGCATCGCCGCCCTCCTGCTGCACGATGAACGCGGCATGCTGGGCCAGACACGGCTTGTGCATGTTCTGCGCATAGATATCCGCCGGCGCCGCGTTGCCGGAGCGGTTGATCCAGATGGGGATCCAGCCGCTGTGTTTTCGGGCATACAGCAGCCAGTTTTGGATACACCCCTTCTCATACCCAGCCAGCTTTTCGCGTTCGGCGGGATCGTTCGTGGCGGCGACGATCTGCCGCAGCGCCACGTTGGTGAGCCACGAGTCCCAGTCCCACAAGACATCGCAGTACTGCGCGCTGCCGGGAGTGAGGAACGGCAGGCTGATCTCCCCGCCCGGCTCGCGGTACATGCCGTGATAGTCCTTTGCCAGAAACGTCTGCAATTGTGCCGCATGCTGTGCCGATGTGTGTGCCATAATACCTCGTCTTGAAGAAACCCCGGTCGTACGGGCGCCATCATAACCCAACCCGTGCTTTTTCACCAATGTGAAATTGTGGTGTAGCCGTAATCGGTTGGCTACAGCGATCACCGCGGCCTACACCTTGGATCGATCACAAACCTTTCTACTGCCGCGGTGCATCGCTTGGTTCGCCGGGTTATTGGATGTTGAGAACCAGGCGTAACCCGTCATCTACTTTTGCCATGTCCGTCGCATCTAGCGCTCGCAATTTCTCCACGAGGAGCCGTTTGTCAATGGTAAGCAATTGCGATATGTTGACCACTGAGTTTTTGGAAAGGCCTGAATAACGTGATCGGACGA
>JBIJDW010000156.1:0-7452 GCA_044343885.1 Kiritimatiellia bacterium | reverse complement strand
GCCACCAGCGCCGACGCGCTTCGCTTCTCGCTGATGATGATCACGGCGACCGGACAGGACGTCTACGTGAACATGGAGAAATTCGAGATCGGGCGGAACTTCGGAACCAAGATCTGGAACGCGGCGCGGTTCATGAAGCTGCACATGGAGAAGGCGTCGCTTGACTGGCACGCTTTGGCGCGGGCCGAGACGCCCGGTGTCGATCCCGCGTGGCTCACCGACGACGACCGTCATCTGATGGCCGTCTGCGATGCGACCCTAACCGCGATCGACACCCATCTGGAGGCGTTCCGCTTTCAGGACGGCGCGCGGCTGATCTACGATTTCCTCTGGACCGGCCTGTGCGACTGGTATCTGGAGACGGTCAAGAACGACCTCTACGGCGATAACGCCGCCCGGCGCGAGACCGTGCTGCGGGTGCTCACGCACGTGTTTTCCAAGTCACTGCGGATGCTCCATCCGTACATGCCATTCCTGACCGAGGAGCTGTGGCACCAGATGGGCTATGCGACGGACGCCGAATCCATCATGCGCGCGGCATTCCCCAAGCCGCTGGCACCTGAGACATCGGCCGGCTACGGCCTGTCCGGCGAGGTGACCGCCTACGTCGAGGCTCGCCGCGAACTCATCACCGCCGGTCGGGCTTTGCGCGCCGATTACGGTATCCCACCTGGCAAGCCGGTGCGCTTCATCGTACAGGCGGCTGACGCCGCGACGGCGGCGCGGCTGACACGCGACCGCGACACGTTGCTGGCACTGCTCCGTGCGGAGACGGTTGAGATTGCGTGTGCCACCGATGCGTTGCCCATGCCCGGCTCTCTAGCCAAGCTCGGCACGATCTTCCTGCCGCTCGAAGGGCTGGTTGACATCCCGGCCGAAATCAAACGGCTGTCGGGGGAATTGCAGAAGACCCGTGGCTTCCTCGCAGGCGTGCAAGCCAAACTCGGCAACGCGGGATTCGTCAGCAACGCCCCCGCCGCAGTGATCGAGCAGCAACGCGCCAAGCAGATCGAACTCCCCGAAACCATTGCCCGCCTAGAGCGCCTCATTGAGACACTAAAGCAGGCAACGTCGTAGTCCGGAGAACGATACGGATCAGCCGCTGCGACCTACCGTCCTGTGCTCCTACTGTCCACGGCTAGCAGCGGCTGCATCCGTTGGTTCGGCCTGTTTCATTGCATTTGTCATCGCGATGAAAACGTTTTCGAGCATCCTTTTTGAATGCGGAAAAGTGTAGTACCTACCATTGGGTGGATGGATGGAAGCAAGCACATCCGCTTTTGTTGCATTGGTTGGGTTAATCGTGAAGTTTACTGTTGTAAGGTCGTCTTGGTTGCTCAATTCAAGGTTTGTCCAACTACGTGGCCATTGTCCCGGGTGGTCTCTCACAAATGCATCAACTTTTTGAATGACATCCGCCGTGTTGTATTCAGCCTTCATGTTTAACAACTGAGGCATTATCGAGTACAAGACAATGCCGATGAATAGCAACAGCAACACGCCTATCCCGGCAGCCAATTTTATAAGTAGTCTCTTCATTTTATTTTGGCCGCCTGTGCGTGTTCGCACGCAGACAGGTTGCCGCAGGTCCGGATGACGGGTTATGGGGTTTGAATGCCCCGTATGGTTTTGGCGCGCCTGAACGGCGGGTGACGGCGGCTTTGTTTGGACTTGGGAATGCTCAAAAGGCGGTCCCGATTGGCGCCGATTGGGCCGTGAGCTAGACGGAAGGCCCGTCCCTTACCGGGGCGTCTTGTTATGATGCATTTGGGCACCAGTTGATCGACCGTGTTTCCGGGTCGAAGAAGATTCTGCATCGGGTTCCACTGATTAGGGCATAGACTCTGTGGCCAACGACTTCCAGAAGCGACAGAGCGAGAGGAGGATCATGGCGCCGGTCTTCTTCATTATTTCTCCATCGTTAGGGGTGAGGCGGCGGTATCCCGTCGCCTCCAGCCGTTTGTTGGCGGGTGTTCGTTAATTCGGCGTCCGTGTAGAGCGTATCTGGGCAGATGTCCTGTTCGTGGGGCCAAACAACGGTTCCGTATTCAACTCTTGCCTCCCGAAAATAGGCCGGGTCTTGCAGTTCCTGAAACACGCCGAATCCTAACAGGCTGTTACAATCGAAGACGCCACGCTCTCCATTCGTGAAGACAAGGGCCAGTCGGTAATTATCCTGCACCTGGACACTTCGAACTCTTGGATTCATGCGTTACCTCAGCGGTTCGATCTTGTAAGGCTGCTGTCCGTTGACGGCCAATTTCCAGTCGGCCATCAGTTCGTCCCGATGGATGTCGACCCATGCTTGAACAAGCCGGATCTTGTTACCCGGCAGAGCACCCTCCAGCACATCACCTTCAGGCAAAGAGAGCACGGCTTCGAATTCCTGATACGACACATGGATGTGAGGCAACTTATGGCGACGATTGTCGGCAAAAAACAGATGCACGATGATTCCGTAAAACATTGAAATGACTGGCATTGGCGTTCCCCCGTTACTTCCACGCCCTGAGTATAACCAAAATCGGAAAAGCACTCAACCCGTTTTTAGTGTTATGGCCAACGAGTTATTGAGCGGTTTCCGCTGATCCTCACACTGTTCTTCCCGGGTCGGCGGAAGCCATTCATTTACAAGGAGTACGGTAGTCTGACGCCGTTTCCCCACTGTCTCCTCACGCTTTGAACAGGGACAGCAGATCGTTGGCGGAGAGGCGCGTATCGGCGGTGTCGTCGAGGAGGGACTCGGCCAGCGCCAGCTTCTTGGCGTGCAGGGCCACGACACGTTCCTCGACCGTGTCGGCCGTGACCAGGCGATAGACGGTGACGGGGTTGCGCTGGCCGATGCGGTGCGCGCGGTCCGCAGCCTGCGTCTCCACGGCGGGGTTCCACCACGGGTCAAGCAGCACCACGTAGTTTGCGGCCGTGAGGTTCAGCCCCGTGCCGCCCGCCTTGAGACTGATCAGAAAGAGGTCGCCCTCGCCGCGCTGGAAACGCGAGACCGCGTCGGCGCGCCGAGCCTCGGGCGTGGAACCGTCAAGGTACTGGTAGCCGACTTTGGCGGCGTCCAGGCGGGTGCGGATGATCGTGAGGAAATCCACGAACTGGCTGAAGACCAGGGCGCGGTGGCCGTTGGCGCGGAGGTCTTCGACCAGTTCCAGCAGCGCCTCCACCTTCTGTCCGGGCATGCCACAGCCGGGCATCACCAGCGACGGGTGGCAGCAGGCGCGGCGCAGCTTGGTGAGGTGCGCGAGGATCGTGATACGGTTGTTCTCGCCGGCGGCACCTTCCAGCGCGGCCAGGGCCTCGCGGCGGCAGCTCTCGT
Source organism: Kiritimatiellia bacterium (assembly GCA_044343885.1). Taxonomy (GTDB): domain Bacteria; phylum Verrucomicrobiota; class Kiritimatiellia; order RFP12; family JAAYNR01; genus VGWG01. Next base: position 4,130 of record JBIJDW010000156.1, on the reverse strand, counting down.
AGAGCGCACGCTCGTCGACGTCGAGCGTGACGGACAGCGTGATCTCGGTCTTGGGCGGCAGTTCGTCGAGCACGGCGGACTTCAAGCGGCGCAGGAGGAAGGGCGCGGTCATTCGCTTCAGCAGCGGGCTGACCGTGCCATCGCCGTTGCAGAAACGGCGCTCGAACTGGCCGTGCGTGCCGAGCAGCCCGGGGTTCAGGAAGTCGAAGAGGCTCCAGAGTTCGGTCAGATTGTTCTCGACCGGCGTGCCGGTGGCGATGACGCGCGCACGGCCCTGAAAGCGCTTGACGATCTTGGCGCGTCTGGCCAGGCGGTTCTTGACGGCCTGAGCCTCGTCCAGCACAACGACGTTCCACGGGCGACCGGCCAACAGCTCCTCTGCGAACGGCAGAAGCCCGTAGCTGCAGACGACCACGTCGAAGGCGCCCGCACCTGCCAGGAGGCTACCGCGGTCTTCGGCTTCGGCCAGTTGCACGAGGCGCAGCGCAGGCGCGAAACGCGCGGCTTCGTCGGCCCAGTTGCGGATGACCGAGGTGGGCGCGATGACCAGCGAGGGACCTTCAGACGCGCGTACCGTGAGCAGGGCGAGGATCTGGACGGTCTTGCCGAGGCCCATGTCGTCCGCCAGGCAGGCGCCGAGACCGCAGGCGGCGAGCCGGTTGAGCCAGACGAAGCCGTCGCGCTGGTAGGAACGCAACTCGCAGGTCAGCGAGGCCGGAACCGGCGTGACGGCTTTGAAGGCGCGGCGGAAATCGGCGATTCGGTCGCGCACGAGCGCGGGGAAGTCGATCATCTCCTTGCCGCTCGAGAGCGCGTCCAGCAGCGCGACGGCGGAGGGCGGGACGCTGAGCGTCTGCTTCGAGGTTTCGCCGACGCGGGCCAGCACCTCCATCTGACGCAGCAAGGACTGGGTCAGACGCAGGAACTGGCGGTCGTTCAGGCGGACAAACGCGCCCACGCGGTCGCCGACCTTGGACAGCAGTTCGGTGAAAGCCAGCACCCGTCCGTCATCGAGCGCGACCTCGCCGCCGATCTGGAGCCAGAAATCGGCACCCGCCTCGGCGCTGAGGCGGAAGGGGGCGGAGGAGCTCGGACGCATCACGGCGAGTTCGCCGCCCTCAGGCCAGTCCAGGCTGACGTGATCGGCGAGGCCGTGGACGTCGTTGAGGATGGTGAGAATATCGGGGAACTCTTCGACCTCCCAATGCGTCTCTGTAACGGACCAGGCGTCGAGACCGGGGCAGGCCTCGATGAACGTTTGAAACGCCTTCTTTTCGGCCGCGAGGTCGCGCGCCACGGCGACGGTCTCACCCGCGTGGCGCGTGAGGACCTTGCGCGCCCCGTGGCCGGGGGTGACGAAAACGGGCCATTCGGGCGAAGGCTGGTTCTTCAGGTCGAAATGCATGACCTCGCCGATGAACTGCGCGCGCAGGTGGAGGCACACACCGCCCGCGACGGTGCGTGCGCTGACCGATTCCGTGTCGAAATCGCCTTTGACTCCCACCACCTGCGCCAGCGGCGGGATCAGGCGCTTCAGCGCGTCCGCCCCCTCCGCAGGAATCGTGAGGCAACCGTCCTTGCCGTATTTTTCGACGATCTCCGCGAGGCGTTGATGTGCGCTACTTTTTTCGTAGACGGTGTAGACGCCCGGGCGTTCGCAGGCGACGGACAGCTCGGGATAGCGGGCCTTCGTCAGCCAAGGAACGCGGATTCGGGTGCTTTTTCCCTCCGCGTCGGACAGGTCGAGGGCCGGCTCGCCACGCTCGATCCGTGCCGGTATGAGTTCGGTCTGGTGCAGATACACGAAATCCGCCGCTTTCGGCGCGAAGACGCGCGGGTGGCCGACGAGGGCGGGCAGGATCTGATAGGCGTTTTCGAACCCGCCATAGGACAGGTGGTAGTAGCCATACCGCGGGAGGTGCTTGATCAGGGACTCCTTGACGGCGCGATCAGCCTCGTCGAGGTAGGCGTCGTACGCCCCCTTGCTGATTTTGTCGAGGGCAATGCTCGTGCCGACGCTCCACCGGTCGCTCTTGAGCCGCTTCTGCAGACGGCATTCGACCTCGTACACCTCCAGATCATCGGTGTCCTGGCTCCGGAATCCCACGATCCAGACGAGCTGATGCGTGCGCCCCGCCGACGGGTCGCCGGCCCCGGCCGTGCCGCCCTTCGCCTTCGGCAGCAGGCTCTCCATCTCCGTCAGCGCGTGCTCCCAAGCGGCCACGACATGCGGCGCGGCCCACAGTGGCGCGGCCGCCTTCGCGGCCTCCAGTTGCAGGCACGTTCCGGCGACCGACACGTCGTCGGGATACAGGCGCCGGGCGCATGGTGCCAGGGAGGCGGCCAGAAACCCGTAGCCGGCGCGATGAGCGTCCGCGAGCAGGATGCCGCAGCATTGGCGAACCGACGGGGCGATGGCGTCCTCTTCAAGAAAGAGCGACTCGATCGAACGGACGAAGCCGTCCAGTGGCGCGAGTTTCTTGCGTTGCGGCTCAGGCGAGGCGGTGATCGCGCCCCGGTTGGCGACCCCGTTCAGCGCGTCGAGTGAGACGCCCATGCGGTCCAGGTAGCCGCCGGGATCGCCAAACAACGCCAGTTTCTTGAGCAGCGTGCCTACGCGGCTCTGCGAGACGTTCGCGCGGATCATGGTCAGCGCGGCCAGGAAGAAGAAATTGCCGCAGGCGTCAATGGCCCGTTCGTTGGGGGTGTCCTGAAGCAGTTTCATCGTCTTGCCGAAGGCCTTGTCGGCGGTCGGCCAGTCGCCGTCCAGCATCGCGACGCACGCATCCAGTGCTTCGCGGTGCAGCGGGGATCCGCCGGCCTTGGCAGACAGGTGCGCGAGCAGGTCGCGCGACGCCGTCCACACCGCCCATGCGCAGAGCGCAAGGAACTTGTTCGGCGAGAACGCGAGCGGACTCAGCCGCAGGCAATGCGCGAAAATCACGGCGGTCAGCGGGTCGGCCGGAAGGCCGAGCTTGAGCGCGGTCTCAGCCAGATTTTCGAAGAGGTGCAACACGACCGCCGGCTCGACGGACGACGGCTCCCGCACGATGGGCTCGGCCAGTTGCTTGCAGAACACCATCCAGTCGCGTTCGTTCGTGCGGGAAAGTTTCCCCTGGCGCAGGCTCTCGGCCACCGCCACGTGATTGGCCAGCAGCGCCTCATGGATGAGATAATAGGGCTGCGCCGGCTGGATCTGAAGGCATGCGAAGCCATACCCGTAGGGGGAACCCCGCAGGCACATCTCAATAGCCCGCTTGCATGCCGGAAGCTGCGGCAGGGCGAAAAGGGCGCGCTGCGAGGCGATTGAAAGCGGGGCCAGAGAGACGTGGGCGTACTCTAACGAACGCACGAGGCCGGCGCGCTCAACCCCGACGAGGAGCCGGATGACGTCGGCATCCTTCATACGAATCGGACGGAGGCCTGCATTCTGCGGCAGTTGGTGGAAAACGAGCGCAAGGGTATGCGCATTGGTCTTTCCCAAAAGAAAGATGAGGACGAGAAGCTGCTGCTCGAGTTCCGTCAGGTTGGCCTGTTCGCTTTCAGGTATAGTAAACACGGCGGTAGTTTAACAAACCCGAATGGTGTAGCGCAAGGAGCGGAAAAAAATTAGAAAGCGTATCCACAGCATTTCTAATAGCCACAGGGGGGGCAGTGCGAGAAGAGGCGAAAGGGCCCTTCCGAGTGTGTGAAGGTATCTTTCTGAACCCATGCGCAACATTCAACACAGCGCGATTTCGGATTCGTCGCGCGTCTCGAGATTCTTGAGCTTGGCATGGCCGCGGCTCAGATCGTCGGGGCCTATGAAGACGGCGTAAGCGGCGGTTCCGCTGCCAGCGCGCGAGAAGAACGCTTTCGGTTTTTGTGGCGCGAGCGAAAGATCCACGCGGTTCCCTTCGGCTCGGAGACGGATGGCGAGGCGAGTCGCGGCCTCGCGCTGCTCCGGAAACATGTAGCCGACGGCGACGCCCGAGCGCACGGATGCGGCGGTCTCACCGCAGCAAGCCTTCAACACCTCCACCACGACCACATCGCCGAATCCGAGTCCGACTGCGGGCGTTGGGGCGCCGCCGATGGTCGTAAGCAGAGAGTCGTAACGGCCACCGCCAAAGATTGCGCGGAATTGTCCG
>JBIJDW010000155.1:0-7490 GCA_044343885.1 Kiritimatiellia bacterium | reverse complement strand
CAGAACACGTTGCCCGTGAGAGGGTTCCAATTCTGAATTCTGAATTCTGGCTTCTGAATACGGCGCTTGCAGAACCGACGAAGGAGGTTTTGCAAGCGCCTCAGGGCAATAAAACAGGGGTTTTTATAACTGTTTGGCCTGGGTGGCGGAATGGCAGACGCACCGGACTTAAAATCCGTTGTCGGGTAATCCGGCGTGAGGGTTCGACTCCCTCCCCAGGCACCATGATCTTTGCGGTTTTGTGAGCAGGGTAAGCGCACGAAGGATGAAGGCGTGAACCACGAACATTTTCAGGCGATAAGAAGCCGTTTCAACCGTTACGTGGCCCGTTTTCGCGGACCGGACGGCGCGTTTCCCGCGATGCAGGCGCTCAAGCGGCGGCACACCGCCCATGTCGTGGTCGACGCCGGGCGCGTGATGGCCGCAGAAGGCTGGACGCCGCCACAGGTGTTGCTGGGGCGGACGGCGGCGCTCCTGCACGACATTGGACGCTTTTCGCAGTACGCCGAGTTCGGCACGTTTCAGGATAGCGCCTCGGTGAACCACGCCGAACGGGGCTGCGCCGTGATGCTTCAGGAAGGGATTTGCGACGGGCTGCCCGAGGACGATGCTCGGATCATTTTTGAAGCGGTGAGGCTGCACAACGGAATCACGCTGCCGCCGGACACCGCCGCAGACGCGGCGCGCATTGCCTATGTGGTGCGTGATGCCGATAAACTCGATATTTTCCGCGTGCTGGAGGAGGCTGTTGAGAGCGGGCAGCTTGAGCACAATCCCGAGATCACGTGGAATTTGCAACTGACGGGAGGAGTCTCCGAACCCATGCTGGCGGCGCTCGATGCGGGCCACGCGATCAATTACCGCGATGTCACCACCTTCTGCGATTTCGTGATGGTGCAGGTCTCGTGGCTTTCCGGGCAGTTGCATTATGCCGCGTCGCGGCGACTGGCCCGCGAACGGCGCGTGCTGGAATACCGCGAGCGTCTGGTGCTGGCGCGATGCGACGACCCACGGGTTAGCCGCTATTTTCAACGATGCAGGGACCTTGGAGGGGCTGATGCGTAAACCAGAGTCCACGGGAAGCGGGGATGGTGGCGCTGCAGCGATGGACCAGGAGCTGGAGGAGCTCTCCTACGAGCCGCCGCTGAAGGCGTCGTCGCAATTACCGTTTGACGTGACCGTGCGTGAGCAGCGTCGTCCGCGCGAGCAGGCAGTCGCGGTGGCCATGGAGCGGGTACTCAGGAAACTCGGGATCGAGGCGTCGCCCTGGCTTGAGCGGCTGGCCGTGGAGTGGCCGGTCGTCGCCGGCGCGGCGGCGGCGGCCAAATGCAGGCCGGGTAAATTTCACAATGGGATTCTCTACGTCTATGTGCGCAACAGCGTGGATCTGTTCAACATCCGGCGCACGGACCTGCCAGCGATGGAACGGGCGGTTCGGGCGTTTGCGGGTGACGTGCCGGTGCGGCAGGTGCGGCTGATGATCGGGTGACCGGACAGGTGTGATACAGGAGGGACTCTTGCAAAACCCCCTTCGGGGTGTTTGCAAGAGAGAAGTCAGAATACAGGAGTCAGGAGTCAGAATAATAGAACACGTTGCCTGTGAGAGGGTTACAATTCTGAATTCTGAATACTGGCTTCTGAATACGGCGCTTGCAGAACCGACGAAGGAGGTTTTGCAAGCGCCTCAAGGGAGGACGGACGTCATGCGGGTGATCGAAAATCCGAGAGAGATGCAGGCGTGGGCGGTGGAGACCAAGCGGGCGGGCCTGCGGCTGGGCCTGGTGCCGACCATGGGCTTTTTGCACGAGGGACACCTCTCGCTGGTGCGGTTGGCGCGGGAGCGGTGCGGCGCCGTGGCCCTGAGCCTCTTCGTCAATCCGACGCAGTTCGGCCCTAACGAGGATTTCAACACCTATCCGCAGTCGATTGCGCGCGATCTGGAGCTGTGTCGCTGCGCGGGCGTGGCTGCGGTGTTTCTGCCGCAGGCGGCCGAGATGTATGCGCCGGACGCGAGCGTGGCTGTGGTCGAGGACCGACTGTCGGCGGGATTGTGCGGCGCGTCGCGGCCGGGGCATTTCCGCGGGGTCTGCACGGTGGTCGCCAAATTATTTAACATCGCGCTGCCGGATGTGGCGGTGTTCGGTCAGAAGGACTACCAGCAGGTCGCCGTGATCCGGAGAATGGTGCGAGACCTGAATTTTCCGGTCGAGATGGTCGTCGCGCCGATTTTACGCGATCCGGACGGATTGGCGATGAGTTCGCGAAATGCCTATCTCTCGGCCGACGAGCGGCGGATGGGGCTGGGGCTGAATCAGGCGCTGGCGCTGGCCCGCGACGCGGTTGAGGCCGGTGAGCGCGACACGGCGACGGTGAAGGGGCGGATGCGCGCGCATCTGGAAAGCCGGGGATTGCGAGTGGATTATGTCGCGATTGTCGACGCCGACACGCTGGAGCCCATCGATGCGTTGGCGCACGGTCAGGTGGCGCTCGTCGCGGCCTTTTCCGGCAAGACCCGGTTGATTGACAATGCGGCGTTGTGAGCTCCTCCGACCACCGGCACGGCGACGAGCAGTGCACGGGTGTAGGGATCTTGGGGCGCGCCGAGGACCGACTCGGTAGGCCCGGTCTCGATAATCCGACCTTTGTACATCACCGCAATGCGGTCGGCCAGATGCCGAACTACGCCGATATCGTGGGTGATGAAAAGATAGGAGAGGTTGTGCTTGGCGCGGAGGGATTCGAGCAGGTTGAGAATCTGGGCGCGCACGGAGAGGTCGAGCGCGCTGACCGCTTCGTCGCAAATCAGAAGGCGGGGCTTGAGGGCGAGTGCTCGGGCGATGCAGATCCGCTGGCGCTGGCCGCCCGAAAAGGCGTGAGGATAGCGGTCGAGCGCCTCGGGGCCGAGTCCGACATCGGCCAGCAGGCCGACCGCCGTCTCGCGGCGTTCGCGGCGACTGATCAGGCCGTGAGCCAGCAGGGCTTCGGTGATCGCGTCCAAGATGGTGTGGCGCGGATTGAGCGAGGCGAAGGGGTCTTGGAAGACGACCTGCACGGCGCGCCGATAAGCCACGCGCTCGGCGGCGTCAAACGCGGTGATGTCGCGGCCGTCGAGCAGGATTTCGCCAGAATGGGGTTTGGCGAGCAGAAGGATGGTGCGGGCGAGTGTTGTTTTTCCGCATCCGGACTCACCGACAATGCCGAGCGTTTCGCCCGCTCTCACCTGCAGCGAGACGCCGTCAACGGCACAAACATGGCCGCGGACGCGGCCGAACAGGCCGCTCCGAAGCGGGTACCAGGTACGCAGATCGCGAATATCAAGGAGTGTTTTCATCGGCATAAGGGCAGCGGACCAGGCGCGCGGCGTCGGACCGGGCTGCGGCGAGGGTGGGGTGCTGGGTGAGACAATCGGGGCGGGCGCAGGGGCAGCGCTCGGCAAATCGGCAGCCGCCGGGCCACGCCAGCGCCGAGGGCACCTGTCCCGGAATGGCTCGGAGCGGGCGTCCGCGAGTCGCGGCTGAGGGAATCGCCTCGAGCAGCGCGATCGCGTAAGGATGGAGCGGACGGGTAAAAAACGCCGACGCCGGTGCCTGTTCCACGATCTCGCCGGCATACATCACGGCGACCTGGGTACACATCCGCCAGACGACGCCCATGTCATGGGTGATCAGCAGCAGCGCGGTGGTCTTGCGGCAGAGGGCCTGCATCAGGTTGAGCACTTGCGCCTGGGTCGTGACATCGAGCGCGGTCGTCGGCTCATCGGCGATGAGCAGATCGGGGTCGTGGCACAGGGCAATCGCGATCATCACGCGCTGCTGCATGCCACCCGAGAGTTCGTATGGATAGGCGCGGGCGCAGCGCTCCGGGTCTTCGATGCCCACGCGCACCAGCCAGTCGAGCGCCAGGTGTCGCGCCTCTGCGGCGGAGAGGCGGCGATGGAGGCGCAGGGCCTCGCTAATCTGATCGCACACGCGCCGGAGCGGCGAAAGCGCCGTCATGGGGTCCTGAAAAACCATGCCGATGCGCGCGCCGCGCAGGGCGCGCAGCGCGGGAACGGGAAGGGACGTCAGTTCCAGGCCGTCCAGGCGGATGGACGATGCCGGCGACAGGCGGGCGGGCGGCATGGGGAGCAGGCGGGGGATGGCCAGCGCGGTTGCGGATTTGCCGCAGCCCGACTCGCCGACGATGCCCAGAATCTCGCCGCGGTTGAGCGCAAACGAGACATCGTCAACCGCAGCGACGACGCCGTCATCGGTGTCGAAGCGCACGGAGAGATGTTCGATCTGGAGCAGGGGCGGCATCGGGCATCACTCCATTCGGCTTTTGGGTTTGGGATCAAACGCATCGCGCAGCCCCTCGCCGATCAGCACGGCGAGGATCATGACGACAAACAGCGCGGACGAGGGGAAGACGACGAGCCACCAGGCACCGCGGTGCGCCTGAGCCTGATTGAGGAGCTCGCCCCAACTGGGCGCGAGCGGCGGCAGTCCGAAGCCGAGGAAGTCCAAGGCCGAGAGCGCCGCGATGGCGCCGACCAGGCTGAAGGGGAACAGAGTGATCAGCGGCGTGAGGGCATTGGGGAGGATGTGGCGGAAGATGATGCGGATCGGACCGAGACCCTGGCAGCGGGCCGATTCGATGAACGGCCTGCCGCGGAGGCGGAGGAACTCGGCGCGCATGTAGGTGGAAATGCCAATCCAGTTGAAGAGTCCGAAACAGATCAGCAGCAGCAAGAAGCTCCGGCCGAGGACCGAGCCGATCAGGATCATGATGTACAGGAAGGGGAGCGCCGACCAGATTTCGATCAGCCGCTGTCCGATCAGGTCCAGAAAGCCGCCGAAATACCCCTGTAGCGCCCCGATCACGAGGCCGATGCACATGGCCCAGACCACCAGGAGCGCGCCGAACAGCAGACCGGTGCGCAGGCCGAACAGGACACGGGCCAGCACGTCCCGTCCCGAACCGTCGACGCCCATCCAATGACCGCGAACCGGACGGTGCGGCCAGGATATAGGAGGGGCGGCGCAGGAGAAATGCGCGTCGGCTCCGTTCCAAACGCCGATGGCTTCGGCCGACTCGGACTGCAGCGCGCTGGCCACCACGGGCGCCAAGGATTCGGCCAGCGCCGTGTCGCCGCCGAAATGACGGCCGAGGAGAAGCGGCAGCGACCCGTCGACCACGGCCCGCCGCACGTCGGCGGCGGCGATCTGCTGGGTCAGCGGTTTGAAGGCGGCCGAGTCCGGCGCACGGAGCGAGAGGCGCACAGTGGCCGGGGGCGTGTCGCGAGGCTCGTAGGCGGCCAGGGAAAAGACCGCCTCCGGTCCGGACGCGCCCGTGTGGCGCAGCACGGCCTCGAAGGCCGGCGCTGGACGGTTGTCAAAACGGAGTCGGATCGCGGCGGACACCGCATCGGTCAGCGTCCAGTGCTCGGCGAGGACGGCGCCTGCGGCATCGGCGAGGCCCGGAAAAAACGTGTCGCACGCCATCGGGCGCGAAATCACCCCGTCGGACGAGAGGTTCAGGCGGCCGATCCGGGGCGCCGGTGCGACCGTCACGCGCAGGCGCCGATATTCGGCAAAGTCGTTGGCAGACAAGATGGCATTGGGTCCGTAGGGGATGGGGGCGAACCAGACCGTGTTGCGGGGATTGGCGGTGAAGCGTTCAGAACGGACCACGGCGTGGTAGTCCACGCGGGTGAAGCGGCCATTCTGCAGCAGATCATGCTCCGTGTAAAAGTGGAACGCGGGGAAAAAGGCCTTGCCGTCCAGGCGGAGAAAGAGCGGGCGGCTGTTGCAGATGCCGTCGGCGATCAGGCTTGCAAACGCCAGAGCGCCGAGCGCCCAGACCGCGCACCACGCCCGCCGGTTGCGGCGGAAGGCGGCAAACCGTTTGGCGTTCAAGGAACGGGGTTGGAGGGGTGTGGCGTTCATGAGCGGTCGAAATGGATGCGGGGGTCGATGATCATGTAACAGACGTCCGATATCAGATTGCCGACCAACTGGAGCGAGGCGGTGAGCGACAAAAGCGCCATGAAGACCGCGTAATCGCGCCGGGTGATGGCGTTCAGGCTCAGTTGCCCCATGCCTGGAATTTCAAAGATGGTTTCGATGATGACCGAACCGGCGAAAAAGACGGTCAGGATGCCGCCCACGCCCGTCGCGATCGGGATGAGCGCATTGCGGAAGGCGTGACACCAGACCGCGCGTCGGAACGAGGCGCCCTTGGCCAAGACCGTTCGCACATAGTCGCTGGAGATCTGGTCGAGCGCGGCGTTTTTCATCATCAGGGTCAGCACCGCGAAACTGCCCGCCATGTAGCAGATGACGGGCAGGGTCATGTGCCAGGCGTGGTCGCGGAGGCGGTTCCAGAAGGTCAGGGTATCGGCACCGGCGGACTCAAACCCGCCGAGCGGAAAGAAGTTCCATAGGCCGTCTACCGCGCCACAGAGCGCGGTTCGCAGCAGCATCGCAATGGCGAACGAAGGCAGGGCATAGCCGATAAAGATCCACACGCTCGATGCCGCATCAAAGCGGGTGCCGTGGCGAAGCGCCTTGGCGATGCCGAGCGGGATACAGACGAGATAGGAGAGAAAAAATCCCGTGATTCCGAACCAGAGGGAAATGGGGAATCGCGCGGCGATCAGATCCCAGGCTGTGCGGTTGGGAAAGTCATAGGACGTCATGCGCAGGCCCATTCGGTCGCGCACGAGCCAGTTGGCGTATTGAGTGAAGAACGGCTGGTCAAAGCCAAACTTGGCGTTGAGCGCGCGCCGCTGGTCCTCGGTGATCGACGCTCCCGGTCGCGCCTCGCCAGCCATGGTCGAATCGCCGATGCCGCGCATGCGCAGCAGGCGCATCTCCACAGGCCCGCCGGGCAGCATACGGGTGAGGGCGAAGCACACCAGAGTGATTCCGATGAACGTCGGAACGGCCAGAACCAGCCGCCGCAAAAGATAAGACAGTCGATTCATGCAGAGAGAAAGGAACCGGAGACAAGCCGATTTACGCTAGTTGGTTGTAAGGGATGTACAAATGAATTTGGATTTGCCGGTGTGCCGGGCCTTGGCAAACTTCTTGTGAAGATCCGCGAGGCTGGCGTCCGAGATTTCATCCAGACCAAAAGCCCATGTGCACATTTTTTCAAAGGACTGATCCATGTGAATGTTTCCCTTATACCCCAGACGGGTGTTGAGATAGTGCGTGAAGACAAAGAGCTTTTTTCCCTTTTCCAGCGGTTCCAAGTACGACACGGACTCTTCTTGCAGGACTTCGCCTTTGGCGGCCAGCAGCGTGATCTTCGCCTCGAAGGCGGAGATCGTCTTGCCCGAGATATTTTCGATCTCCGCGCTGAACCATCCGGAGTCCTGATCCTCGTCGTGCTGGTAATAGGCGTTATGCAACTTGAGCAGCCGTTTCGTCGGGATGTCGGTCTCCTTCTTAGGATCCGTAGCATGCTTCTGCCAGATAACCATCACGCCAGCCGCGACCGCAAAG
>JBIJDW010000154.1:0-7491 GCA_044343885.1 Kiritimatiellia bacterium | reverse complement strand
CCTTGAGGCCTGCGGCCAGCGAGACGGCCGTCTCCTCAACCTTCAGGGTGTCCAAGATGGCGAGGCTCTTTTCGGCATCCCCCACGGCGGCGCGGTCCACCACCCAGCGGGGATGACTGTCCAGCGCATAGAGCGACCACTTTTCGCCCCGCCCCCAGCTCGACACCAGTTTGCGCATGATCTCCAGCGACGAATCGCGAAGGGTGGGCGGGCTACGGCCCGCCAGCATGCTGTACGAGCCGTCCACCAGCAGGATGCGCAGCACGGCGCCGTCGGTTCCGGTTGAACGATCCGCGCTCGACTGCGGACGGGCGAAAGCCAGCACCAGCGCCATCACCACCAACGCCCGCAGCGCTAGGAGAATGATCTGGTCCCAGTACAGCTTCTTGCGCCAGCGGGCCAGCGCGCGCTCGAGAATGTAGTCCGCGCCCCACGGCACGCGCAGCGACCTGAACCGCATCAGGTAATACACAATGATGGGGATGGCCCCCAGGATCAGACCGATGAGCAGCGCTGGATGGACGAACGTCATGTTCCGCCCCCTCCGCTGGCCCGGCGCGCCAGATATTCCGCCAGCGCGGTCTCGACCGGCTCATCGCTGCGGAGGCTCACGAAATGGACGTCATGCTTGCGGGTCCAGCGCTTCCATCCGTCCATAAACTCCCGGTATTCCTCCAAGTAGAAGCGCTTCAGCGGCACGGTGTCCACGCGGTGGCGGATCCCCGCACGCTCCAGCGATTCAAACACCATCCAGCGGTTGAACGGAAAATGCTCCGCGTCCGGGTCGCGCACCTGGAAGAGCAGCACCTCGTGGCCGCGGGCCTGCAGCTTGCGGAGTTCGAGGCGAACGGCGTCGGGATCGAACATCAGGTCGGAAACCACGATCACCAGGCCGCGCCGCGAGACGCGCTCCAGAACGCCACGCAGCGACCCGTTCAGCGCATCGGCGGCACTCGCGCCGGTCGTCACCAGCGCCTGCAGGATGCGCACCAACTGCGTCGACGTCGAGGAGGCCGGGAGCCAGACGGTGCGGTCGGAGTTGGCCATGACCATGCCGATGGAATCACGCTGCCGGAGCACCAGATAGGTCAGGCAGGCGGCGAGTTGCGAGATCTGCCTCCAGACGCTGATGCCGCCGGTGGTCTGCTTGTGGCTGGCGCTGTTGTCCACAACCAGTTGCACGCTGAGCGCGGTGTCCTCGATGTAGCGCTTGACGAAATAGCGATCGTGCCGGGCCGACACTTTCCAGTCCACATGCTTGATCGGATCACCCGGCATGTACTGCTTGTGGTGGTCAAACTCCGTGCTGACCCCCTTGCGGCGGCTCAGATGCGCCCCGTGTTGGATGCCCTCGGCCTTCTTACGGGCAAAAAGCTCCAAGTTCCGGACCGCATCCCGAACTTCCGCGGGAAGGACGCCGTCCAAGGTCAGTTTTTTTTCAGTCACTACCGCCATCGATCAAACCTGCAACTGTTTTGCTGTTCGAGAACATGCGTGTCGTGCACAGGCCCCGCGTCCTTCTGAACGCGGACCTCCCAAAATCCTAACGATTGCCCGGTGCGGGGATTTCCTTGATCAGGTGGGCCACCACGCTCTCGGACTTGATTCCCTCCGAAACCGCCGCGTAATTCACGATGACCCGGTGCCGCAGCACCGGCGCAGCCACCGCGCGGATATCGTCCACGGTGATATGCGCCCTTCCATTGAAGAACGCATGAGCCTTCGCGCCCAGGATCAGGTTCTGGCAGGCGCGCGGCCCGGCACCCCACGCCACCCATTCCTTGGCGTAAGGCAATGCGTGCGGCGTGCTGACGCGGGTGGCCTGCACCAACCGGACGACATATTCGTACAGATCGTCGCGAACCAGCACATCGCGAACCACTTTTTGATACTTCAGAATGGTCTCGGCATTGAGCACCACGGCCGGGTCGTTACGGTAGTTCGTGGTCGTCCGCCGCAACACTTCCACCTCATCCTGGGTCTCCGGATAATCCACCACGATCATATACATGAACCGGTCGAGCTGGGCCTCGGGCAGGTTGTACGTGCCTTCCTGCTCGATCGGGTTCTGCGTGGCCAGCACAAAGAACGGGAGCGTGAGGGGATACCGCTTGTTGCCCACGGAGACCTGCTTCTCCTGCATCGCCTCGAGCAGCGCAGCCTGCGTCTTGGGCGGCGTCCGGTTGATTTCATCCGCGAGCACCATGCTGGCAAAGATCGGCCCCGGCACAAAGACAAACTGCTTGCGCCCGGTGACCGGGTCCTCCTGAATGATTTCCGTGCCGGTGATGTCCGACGGCATCAGGTCGGGGGTGAACTGGATGCGCTGCGAACTCACCCCGATCACCTTGGAAATCGTGGTCACCAGCAGCGTCTTCGCCAGACCGGGCACACCCATCAGCAGGGCGTGGTTGTGGCAGAATATGCATTGCAGGGTCAGATCCACCAGGCCCTCCTGGCCGACGATGACCTTGTGAATCTCGCGCTTCACTGAAGCAATCAACGCGCCGAACTCCTCGGCAACCTGGGGCTCAATCTTCGTGTTTTCCATCGCTGCTCACTCCTCCTTTTATACCGTCATCTCCCTGAACACACCCACTCTCGCGTCTGCGGCATCCGCCGCGTATGCGTCGCCACGGACACCTTACGGCGTCTGCGGCATAGGATCATCCCCTATCTTACGGCGTCGCGGCCACATTCCTCCCTGCATACACGAGAGCGCAGGTCTCCGAAGAACTGAATAAAAGGTCATGCATGATCAATCCCCTTTAATGCTGTAATCCCCCAGAACATAAAGGCCGTCGAGCACGCTGCCGGCCATCAGCACGCCTTTCGGCAGTTCCACCAGGCCGCGCAACGCCATGCCACCTTCCAGCGAGACCTTCCATTCGGTGCCGTTCCAATACTGCAAACCGCCGCTTTTCTGCGTGCTGACCCAGATACGCTTGTCCGACGTCATTTTCATCAGGTTGACCCCCTGTTCGTCCTGCAGCAGGCCCTTCCAATCCTTGCCATCCGTGACCCAGACCCCGTTGCCGCTGGTGGCCGCCCATATCTTGCCGTCGCCGGCTTCCATCAGCGAGAGCACCGCCGAGGTCTCGCGATCAAGCTGCCGCTTCCACTCCTGGCCCGGACCCTGCCGCACCATCACACCGCCCGCCATCATACCGCACCAGGTCCGACCCTGCGAATCGGTCAGGATGCCGGTGATGCTCGCTCGGGACAGATGACGCCGGGATGCGGAAGCGCCCTTCGCGGGATCGATCTCCGCCACGCCGTCACCATTAATGATCAGCCAGAAAATGCCCTTCGAATCCTGCGTCAGGTCCAACACGTTGAGGCCCTTGAACACAGGCTCCGCCACCCAATCCTCGCCCGCCGCCTGCATCAGCGTATTATGATCGGTCGATTCATTCTTGGCGATGGCCCACATCTGCGTGCCAACCATCTGGATCAATGGCACGTTCAACCCCTTGAGCATGGGCACCGTGCGCTCACCATCCACCAACAGGGCTCCCGCGCCGTGTCCAATCAACAGCCCGCCCCCCGGACGCTTCGTGATATCCCAGACTTTCAGGTCTTTGGCCTGCTTCATCGGACGCAACACGCCGTTTTCGATGATGGCGGCGCCCGTGAGCGTGCCGACGATAACCTGGCCCTTTTCCGGCCCCAGCTTGAGCAACTGGATCTCATCGCCCGGCAACAAAGGCTGCGTTTTCTTCGTGATCGGCTGCCAAGCATCCGCCGCGTGAACATGCGGCGCGAGGATGGCCAGTATGAGACCCATGCTGTAAATAATGGTGTTCATGGATACCCCTTTCTTCTATGCCTGTGGACAGATGCCAGTTCAAAGCAGGTATTATGCCATGATTTCCCGCCGTGCGCAACCCTCTAACGACAGCAATTCTAATTATGGAGATGGGGCCATCGGGGTCGGTATCGGTATCGATAAAACCAACGGAATTTCGACCCCGATTCCGATGCCGACCCCGACCCCGATGACCCAATCGCCTCATAATTAGAATTGCTGGGTTTTCGCCGTTTTCGCCTTGCCAGAAGGCCGCGGGTATGGCATCCTCTTCCAGCATACTTCAGTTACACGGCGCTAAAGCGACAGGAACGCGGCAATGAAACAAGGCCTTTTCCAAGCAATATCTCTGGCGGTGGTTGTGTTGTCGGGCGCGAGTCTCCTGGCGCAGCAGCAGCAGCCTGCCGGGCGTCCGCCGCGCGAGCGGGGAGCAGCCCCAGTCGGCAGCGGCAACCGGGAGAATTCCAAAGGCACGACGGCCGCGCCGGTCCCGGAACTGGCGGCGCCGACGGCCCCTGAACTGGCGGCCGCATCGACGGGAACGGTGAGCGCACTCGATGATTATGCCAACATCGCCGCCAGTTTCGCCGCCGACGTGAAGACCGAACGGAAGGTCCGCTTCCATCACTGTGTGCACATTCGTGGTGAAACGATGGCCCAGGCGCTGGAGAATTTTATGACGCCGGCTGGGACGGTCGCGGCCAACGAGGAATCCGACCTGGTGGTGATCTCGGACGTCGAGAGCAATCTGGCGCTGTTGCTCGAAGTCGCCGCCCAGTTGGACATGCCGGTCACCCAGGTGCTGGTCGAAGCCCGCATCGTTGAGTTCAGTGTCGACAATGATTATCAGAAGGAGATCAACCTCGAATTTCAGAAGCTCGCGAATGTGGGCGCCATCCCCAAACTGCCCGCCGACTCCATGGCTTTTGTCAAGCGCCTGACCGACGCCTTCGTTGACCCGGGCAGCAATCCGCTGGCCACCCGCGGCAGCCTTTCCTATATGCACTGGGATCCGGGATCGGAGAGTCTGATCACCACCTTTGTCCGCTTTCTGGAAAACAAAGGCCGGGCCAAGATCCTGTCCTCCCCCAATCTGATCCTGCGGCGCGGCACGGAAGGGAGCATCGTCACTGGTGAGGAGGTGCCGATCAAGACGCGAACGATCACATCGGGAGGGGGGGATAGCATCTCGACCACCTTCAAGAGCGTCGGCATCAAGTTGCGGGTGACCCCGGTGATGATCGCCGACGGCCGCATCCGCCTGCAGATCAATCCCGAAGTGTCCAACGTGACCCGATACAACAATGAGGGCGCGCCGACCATCGCCGTCCGCAGCGCCAACACCGATCTGGAAGTCGGCGACGGTCAACTGGTGTCGATCGGCGGTCTGCTGCGCAGCGAGGAGGTCGAGCGGCAGCGTCGGGTGCCGATCCTTTCCAGCATTCCGCTGCTCGGTCACCTCTTCCGCGGCACCACCAAGAGCAGCGTGAAGACGCAGTTGGTAATTTTTCTCCGGGCAACCGTGTTGGCGGACGCCCTGGACCAACTGCCCCCGCTGCGCAACCTCGAACTGCCGCCAGACACTCAGACGCAGATGGATCGCGCGGAGTCGCAGTTCAACCTGCCGAAGCCGAGTCTGGCTGACGACCTCCAGAAACTTCGTGACGGCCGTCCGCAGGAGATCCAGCCGGAATGACGCGTCAGCCGTCCAAAATGCGCCAGAGGCGCGTAGGAATCCTGACCGCCCTGCTGGCGGTCGCGGCGGTCGCAGGCGTCTATGCCTGGTGGCATTTCAACGCCGGCCGGCAGGGGGCGCAGGAGGGCGAGACGCGGGATCGCTATGCGACGGTGCGCCGGGGCGATTTCAACATCGCGCTGGAGATTGATGGCAATCTGGACGCATTCAAGCACCATATGATCCGCCCCGAGCCCCGCTCCGGGAGCCGCGGTTACGGGCTTGAAATCGTGGAACTGGTTGAAAACCGCAGCGCGGTGAAGACGGGCGATCTATTGTTCCGGTTCTCAGAAGAGAAGCACGCGGTCGAACTCGATAAAATGAAGCTGAACCTCGCCGACGAGCAGACCAGCCTGAAGCTGGCCGAGCAGGATCTCGATATGACCCGCGCAAGCAATCTCAGCACCCTGCGCACCGCCAATGATAAGCTCAGGACCAGCTTGGAAGCGCTCTCCCGCTACGAAGATGAGGATGCGCGGGGCAAGCGCACGGCCTTGCAGACCGCCCTTCAGACGGCGCGCGCACAGCTCAACCAGGCGCTGACCGATCTGTCCGCGGCCCGTTCCCTGTTGTCCACGGCGCAGATGCAAGACCCCGGACGGGTTCCCGAACTGGAGAAGGCGGTCCTCGCAAAAACGCAGGCGGTTGACACCGGCCGTGATGCGATCGCCCTCGCGGCCAGCAACCTGCGCGTCTTCAAGCAATACGACCACCCGCAGAAGATGCGGTTGTTGCAGGAGGGACACACCAAGGCGCAGATGGACTTGCAGCGCGATCTGGTCACCGCCGCCGGCAATCTGGTCAAGGATCAGCGGGTCATTCAGAATCATCGGGCGCGCATCCGTCAGATGGAGGAGGAGATCGCGCAATTGATCAACATTCGCAAGTCGCTGGTGGTGCGGGCGCCGAGCGATGGCATCGTCACGCTGGGCGATACGCAACGCCGGATGTGGAATCAGCAGGAGGATCTCAAGGTGGGCAGCCAGGTCAGCGAGGGGTCGGTGCTGGCCTCGATCCCCGACTTATCCCGTTTTCTGGTCCGGGTCGATCTGCCCGAGGAGTTCCGGTCCCGCATCTCCACCGGTCTGCGCGCCGTCTTGAGAAGCAAGGCGATTCCCAATCTGGTGCTGGAGGGGAGCGTTTCGCTGATCGCCGCTATGGCCCAGAATGTCGTGAACTGGGATCGTTCAAGCCCTAAGATTTATCCGGTGGAGATCGCCACCGACACCACGGACCCGCGGCTGATGCCCGGCATGACGATGCGCGTCGAGATCATCGTCGAAAAAGTCACGAAGGCCCTTCACGTGCCGATCGAGGCGATCTTCCAGCGCGAAGGGAAGACCTTTGCCCGGGTCAAGGGAACGATGGGCGTTGAAGAGCGCCCGGTGACCACCGGCCGCTCCTCGAACAGCTTTGTCGAAATCCTTTCCGGGCTGAAGGAGGGTGAACGGGTCGCGCTCTATCAGACCGGCTTGACGAAGTGACCGACTATGGCGCTACTGACATTCAACGAGGTGACCAAGACCTACACCGAGGGCGAGACGCCGGTGCAGGCGGTGCGCGCGGTGAGTTTTGTCATTCCGGCCGGCCAGTTCGTGGCGGTCATGGGCGCCTCGGGTTCGGGCAAGTCCACCATCCTCAACCTCGTCGGCATGCTGGACCGTCCCACCTCCGGCACCTACACGCTCGAGACCACCGACGTGTCGTCGCTGAGCGACAACGCCATGTCCGAGATTCGCTGTCGGCGGATCGGCATCGTCTTTCAATCGTTCAATCTGTTCTCCCAGTTCAGCGTGTTCGAGAATGTCTGCACGCCGATGCGCTATGCCCGCGTCCCGCCCGCAGCCATGGAGGCCCGCGCCCACGAGCTGCTCGATCGGCTGGGGTTGGGGCATCGGCTGAAGCACCGCCCGTCGCAGTTGTCGGGCGGCGAGCGCCAGCGGGTGGC
>JBIJDW010000153.1:0-7504 GCA_044343885.1 Kiritimatiellia bacterium | reverse complement strand
TCACTCCGGTGTATGGCGCGTCCGGCAGTCTCTATGCGCAAGTCGCCAACAAGGCACCTTACGATCTGTTCTTGTCCGCTGACACGGAGTATCCGGCGCGCTTGGTCAAGGATGGGCTTGGCGTGCGGGAGAGCTTGTTCGTGTACGCCAGAGGGCGACTCGTTCTGTGGGCGGCAACAAATGTGCTGCCCGGGGTGACATCGTTGGGTTTGGCGACCTTGCGCGACGAGCGCATCCGGAAGATCGCGATCGCGAATCCCAAGCTGGCACCTTATGGCCGCGCGGCGGAGGATGCCATGAAGAAGGCCGGGGTTTATGAGGAGGTCAAGGCCAAGTTGGTGTTTGCAGAGAACGTGGCGCAGGCAGCGACGTTTGCGCACACCGGTGCGGCGGATGTCGCCATCATTCCGGCGTCGCTGGCGGTGGTGCCGGCCATGAAGGAGAAAGGCCGGTATTCGGAAGTGCCGCTCGACGGCGTAGGACCGATCGAGCAAGCGACCGTGCTGCTGACAAACGCAGCGCAACCCGATGCGGCGCGGGCTTTCCTGGGGTTTCTCAAGTCTCCGGAGGGCGTGCGCATTCTGGAATCGTTCGGCTTTTCAGCCCCCGGCGGGAAGTAGGATTATGGATTGGAAGGCACTCGTGTTGTCGCTGAAGTTGGCGGGATGTGCGACGGCCATCCTGATTGGCCTGGGGCTGCCCATCGCCTATTGGCTGGCGACAACGCGCCGCAAATGGAAGTGCGTTCCGGAAGCGTTGTTCTCGCTGCCGATGGTTTTGCCCCCCACCGTGCTGGGGTTTTATCTGTTGGTGGCGACGGGACCGAACAGTCCAATGGGGGCGTTGTTCTACGAGGCGACAGGGCGGTCGATTCCCTTCACGTTTGCGGGGTTGGTGGTGGCGCTGGTGCTCTGCAATCTGCCCTTTGCAATCCGTCCGTTCACGGCGGCCTTTGCCGCGGTAGATCCGCGACTGGTCGAAATGTCGTGGTGTCTTGGCGCGTCCCGGGCGCGTACGTTTGTGCGGGTGATCCTGCCGCTTGCCTGGCCGGGGCTTCTGACGGGTGTGGTGCTGGCCTTTGTTCATTCGGTTGGGGAGTTCGGTGTGGTGTTGATGGTGGGCGGTGGAATCCCGGATGTGACGCGAACAATCTCCGTCTCCATCTACGATGATATCCAGGCTCTGAATTATGCGGCGGCGCACCGGGCGGCCTTGGCGCTGACAGGTCTGTCGGTGGGCGTTCTGAGTTGCATCTACGCCGTTCAGCGGAGGGTTTTGCCGTTGTGAAACTGCGGGTCCAAATGACCAAACGATACCCGGCAACGACGATCCAGGCGGATCTCGGTTTGCCGACGGATGGTTTCCATGTGACGGTTCTGTTCGGGCCCTCCGGATGCGGGAAGACGACCGTGCTACGCGTGTTGGCCGGGCTGGAGCGGCCGGAAGCGGGCGTGGTGGCTTTTGGGGAGACGGTATGGCTTGATGTGGCCGGTAAGATTTTCTGGTCGCCCCAGAAGCGGGGAGTGGGATTTCTGCCGCAGGAGTATGCGTTGTTTCCGCACATGCGGGTTGGCGCCAACATTGCGTATGGCTTGGCGGGGTTATCGGGGGCGGAACGGCAGGTGCGTGTCGAAGCAGCGCTGGATATGATGGGTCTGACGGGGCTTGTGGATCGCTATCCGCATCAGTTGTCGGGTGGGCAGCGGCAGCGTGTCGCGCTGGCGCGGGCCGTGGTGGTGCGCCCCAAGGTCTTGTTGTTGGACGAACCCCTCTCTGCGTTGGATCAGGGTACGCGTGAGGTAGTGCGAGGCGAACTGCAGCGGCACTTGGCGGCAATCGGGAAGCCGGTGATTATGGTGACGCACGAACGGACCGAGGCGTTGGCGCTGGCGGATCATATTGTGGTGATGGAAGACGGCAGGGTGCTGCAGGCGGGCACGCCGCAGGACGTGTTTTCGAGCCCGGCCAGTTTGGCCGTTGCCCGGATCATGGGGGTGGAGACTGTGGCGTACGGGTATGTCCGGGATATTACGGACGGACTGGCGCGTATAGACCTTGCGGGTGTCGAAGTGCTTGCTGTGGCGGTTGGTTCCTGCCGACCCGGGGAGCGCGTGGGGATTGGGATTCGCGGCGAAGATGTGATTCTCCAGCGAGACGCATGCGGACATTCCAGTGTGCGCAATCGATTCTCCGGTGTGGTGCGCGCCGTATCGTTCGAGGGGCCCTTGATACGGGTGGACGTGGACTGCGGGATTCGCCTGACGGCGTTGGTGACACGTCCGGCCAGCCGCGAACTGGGGCTCGCGGAAGGCGTTCCGATCGTCGCCTTGGTCAAGGCCCCGGCCGTACACATCATGGTGCGCCCCTGAAGCTCGGCGATTGTCTGATCAGTGCTGGTCCATCCCGCAGATCATGCGTAGTGCGTGGTCAAGGTTCTTGACGATCTCGGCCATGTACTCCGTGGCGGCGCGTCGGCTGCCGGGGATACAGAAGACTAGCATTGGACCGATCATTCCCGCGATCGAACGGCTGAGTACGGCGGATGGGTGTTGCGCGGCACAGGTGAGCCGGATGTACTCCATGATGCCGGGAATCTCGCGGTCCAGCATCGGCCGCACGACGTCGGGGGTGATATCGCGCGGGCCAATCCCTGTTCCGCCGGTGGTGATCAGTATTGCGGCGCCGGCTTTCGATGCCGCCGTCACGTATTCGCTCAGGCGGGCGGGATCGTCGGGGATCAGGTCCGCCCGAATTCCGGTGCGCCAGTGGCTGCCGGCGAAATGCTGGGTGAGGGCCTCGACGACGGCGGGTCCGCTCAGATCCGCATAGACCCCCTGGCTGGCACGGTCGCTGAGGGTGAGCACGTGGCATGGCAACTCGCGACGGGTCCAGGCGATGGGATCGCCGGGGCGAATGGTGCCGGGTGTTATGACCTTGCAGAAGATACCTTCCTTGGGCATAAGGCATTGCCCGACCTCGCGGAAGATGGTGCACCCATCGCCATGGCAGGCTTTGCCGATCTGGGTCACCTCCAGTTCGCATTCCCCGATGGTGATGCGGTCGGGAATGCGCGTGTCTTCCAGCGGGAAACCCGACGTGGTGATGTTCTCCGCAAAGTCGCCGGGCTTGACGGCGCGACCGGTGCGCGCGGTGAAGCGCTCCGTTCCTTCGGCGGACAGCAGGCTGACCTGCCGGTGCCAGACGCCCGCGTGGGCATCGCCCTGAAAGCCTTCCGGCGTGAGCGTGATGGATGGCACCGGGGTCTTCGGTGTGCCTTTGGCGTCGCTGCGGTTGACTGAGATGACGTGCGCGTTCATGGGATCTCCTGCGGGGTGATTGTGGTCTTTGTTTTGCTGACAAGTTTGACGGGGCCGATGACCATTTTCTTGTCCACGGCTTTGCACATATCATAGAGCGTGAGGAGCGCCACTGAGACGGCGGTGAGCGCCTCCATTTCCACGCCGGTCTGGGCCGTGCAGCAGGCTGTTCCGGTGACCTCGACGCCGGTGGGAATCAACTCGCAGCGCACGACCACCTGGGATAACGGAACGGGGTGACACAACGGGATGAGTTCCGCAGTGCGCTTGGCGGCCTGAATGCCGGCGATCTCAGCGGTGACGATGACGTTCCCCTTGCGGAGCCGGCGCTGTCGCAGCAACGAGAGTGTCTTGGGGGCCAGCCGGATGCGGCCGCGCGCGGTGGCCACGCGGCAGGATAGGGGTTTGGCGCCGACGTCGACCATGTTGACGCGGTCGTGTTGATCGAGGTGTGACAAGCGTGCCATGTTCAGCCTCCCATGTGGTAGAAACGGTTCTTGCTCGCGGTTCCGGCGTGCGGTTTGTTCTTGACTGCGGCCATGAGCGCTTCGCGTGCGCCGAGTTCGCGAACGGAATACGAGATGTCGTTGAAGAGACACGGGAAGATGCGTCCGTCACTGGAAACGCGCAGCCGGTTGCAGGCGGAGCAGAGTCCGCCCTCGCCGCCGACGACTTGCCAGAAGCGCCCTTCGACCGTGTCCATGCGGCGGATGAATCGGACGGGGAGTCCGCGCGCTTGGCCGAAGCTCACCACGGCGATGGCGTCGGGCTCGTCGGGGGATGCCGTGATCACGCAGTTCAGCTTGATCGGGCGGAAGCCCGCCGCGATGGCGGCCTCGATGCCGGCGAGCACCTCGGCGAGGTTGCCGCCGCGGGTGATAGTCGCGAATCGCGCCGGGTCGAGTGTATCGAGGCTGATGTTGATGCGGTGCAATCCGGCCTTCCGGAGAGGCTCCGCGAGCGTGGACAGTCGACAGGCATTCGTTGTCATGGCCAAATCATTGACACCTTCGATGGCGGCAAGCTGCGCGACGAGATCTACGATGTTTCGGCGCAGAAGCGGCTCGCCACCGGTCAGGCGGACCTTGTCGATGCCGAGTGTAACGCCCTCGCGGACGAGGGTGGCGATTTCCTCGTAGGACAGGATGCTGGCGTGCGGGACGATGCTGACGCCTTCCTCGGGCATGCAGTAGGTGCAGCGCAGATTGCAGCGGTCGGTGACCGAGATGCGCAGGTAGTGGATGCGGCGGTTAAGGGAGTCGTACATGGACGGTCTCGCCCTCCGCGATGGTGGAAACGCCGACGGGAATGGTCAGGAGCGCTTCGGCTGAGCACATGGCGTGGATATGCGCGGAGCCGTGATAGGAGACGGGAATGACGGCGTCCGGTTTCAGGAAACGGACCGGAATGGTGAGCTGCCGGTCGGCTCGCCGACGTTCGAATCGTTCGCCCATCCGCGCGGCGACGAGGGTGGGGGTGTGGTGGTGTCCCATTCGCTTCAGCAGGTACGGCTTGAGCAACAACTCGAACACGACGAAGGAAGAGACCGGATTCCCGGGCAGGCCGCAGCAGGATACGCCGGAGGGGTGTTGGCCAAAGACCATGGGCTTTCCAGGTTGCATGGCGACGCTTTCAAAGAGGAGTTCGAACCCGCAGCGGCGGAGGGTTTCGGGGACGAAATCGAAGGCGCCGGTCGAGACGCCACCGGAGAGCAGGACCAGATCATGGTCCCCCATGGCCGTCTGGATTGTGGCGGCGAGCGCTTCGGCGGAGTCGGGAACGATTCCCAGTCGGGTGGCGATGGCGCCTGTCGCCCGTATCTGCGCACAGAGTTGGATGCTGTTGCTGTCGCGGATCATCGCACCGGTGGGGTGTTCTTCCGTTGGCACGAGTTCACTGCCGGTGGCGGCGACGGCTACGCGCGGTTGGCGGGCGACGAGGGGATTGGCGTCGCCGACCGATGCAAGGACGGCCATCTGGGCCGGGCCGATGGGGGTGCCGGCACGTAGGACGGTGTCACCGGTGACGAGATCCTCGCCGAGTCGGTAGATATTGTCCTCGGTGCCCCGGCCGGTGAACTGAATGGTTGTCGGGGAGAGGGGGGTGGTGAATTCCTGCATGACAACGCAGTCGGATCCCTGCGGGACGGGTGCGCCGGTCATGATGCGGGCGCACTGGCCCGAGCCGATGGGGAGGGTTGGCATGCGGCCGGCGGGGATGGTTTCGATGATGGTTAGCGCGCTGGCGAGATCGGCGCGGCGGCAGGCGTAGCCGTCCATGGCCGCCTTGTCGAAGGGCGGTATGTTCACGTCGGCGGTGACATCCCGCGCGAGGATGCGGTTGGCTGCATCGGCCAAGGAGAGGTGCTCCGTGCCCAGAAAAGAAGCGGACTCAAGCAGAATGGTATAGGCTTGGTTGAACGTGATCATGGGTCGCTCCGGTGTTCCTCGGGTTGCTCCGCTGCGGCACAGGCGGCGGCATAGTCTTCGGGTGTGTTGAGATTCCTGAACCAGGTGTTGTCTGCGAGGGGAAAGGTGGCCACGTTCAGGCGCTGGAGAAGGTCTTCCATCCGGCGTTTGCCATCGGCGAGGGTGGCCTGGATGGTGGGCAGGATGGTGCGGCGGTAGAAGGCGAAGAGCGGGTGGCGGCCATCGGCGGTAACGGGAATGACGGCGTCATGGTTTGCGAGGGTGGCGAGCATGGCGTGGAGGGTGGGGATGTCCATGGTGGGGATATCGCACCCGGTGAGGAAGATGGTGTCGGTGGTTGCCGCCTCGAGGCAGGACGCCAGACCCATGAGTGGACCCTGGCCGGGGATGCGGTCGGCGATGACGGGAGGCCCGGCGATGCCATAGCGTTCCGGGTCGTTCGCGCCGACGAGGATGGCCTCGAAGTGTGGACGCAATTGGTTGGCGATGTGGACCAGCATGGGGCGGCCGTTAAACGGGAGCAGGCTTTTGTCTTGCCCCATGCGGCGGCTCTTGCCGCCGGCGAGAATGACGGCGGTGGCGTTCATGCGCCACCACCACTGCCCCTGGCTGAAGGTGATCTCGTCGGGTTGGATATTCCAGCCGCTTCCGTCGAAGTCAATCAGGCGGTTGGCCAGGGGCATGATGCGGCGGCAGGTTTCCTTGACGGCGGAACTCCGGCCGTCCCGTACCACGATGAACTGGCCCGGGGTGACGATCTCCCGTAGTGAGTTGGATTCGCAGATGAGGGGGACCCGCTCGGGGAGCCTGGCGAGCAAGGCCCGGGCGCCTTCTTCCATGCAGGCGTGACGGACCCGGAGCCACAGGACGCGTGAGGCGCCGGCTTGCAACATGCGGGCGGTATCCTTGCCCGAAAGGCGGTTATGCTCCTCGGTGATCTGATAGTTTTCCTGAAGCGAGCCGCAGACACCGCATCCTTCGCCGCCGCGCGGGCAGTGGCTACCAGTTTCGCGGATGACGGTGACCTTTGCGGCGATGACGGGCTGGTGGTCGGCGAGTCGGTGGATCAGTGCGCAGGCGAACTCGGTTTTTCCGACGTTGCGTCCGGTGGCACCGATCAGGATCATGGAGGGTATACGGATCATGACTGGTTGTCTGGTGATTGGGATGCGGCGTGTACGTTCTGGATGAATCGGTCGAAGGTCGTCTGGAGGCCGGCAGTTGCCTCCGAATGAAAGGCATCATACGCGGCGAGCACGGCCTGTGCGCCGTTGGTTAATGTGGTTGCACCGCCTGCGCGGCCGCCACGCTGGCGGGTGAGGAGCGGGATGCCGAGGCACTCCTCGGCCTTACGAAGATCGGCCCATGCCTTGCGGTAACTCATGCCGATTTCGCGGGTGGCTTTCTGGAGGGAGCCGTGCGTGGCGATGGCGCGGAGTAGCCGGCACTTGCCGTCGCCGAACACGCCAGCCACTCCGGGCGCATACATCCAGAGGCGGCAGTTGGGGTGTAGTTCAGCGCGGATACGGAAACTGTGCATGGTGTCGATCCATTCCATCGTTGTCAGGCGAGGCACATGCAAAAACCCGTCAGTACGGGCGTGGTGCAGGCATCTTGCCCGTGTTTCACGGGCGGGACACCCGTGCCACAGGGGGTTTTGCATGAGCATCCGGCAACCGGGGATACCCCGATGTCTCCGATATGTCCATCAAAACATATCGACGGAGGATAGCAGGTGTGGTCTGGGTGGGTCAAGAG
>JBIJDW010000152.1:0-7536 GCA_044343885.1 Kiritimatiellia bacterium | reverse complement strand
CGTCCGTGTCGACGGCCAGGAGCCGGACCCGGCGGCTGAAGTTGCGGTCCGGCGTCTCGATCGCGAGCCGCGTCAGCGGTGCGCGACCTGCGTTCAGCCGCACACGCGTTTGCTTGTTCGTGCGATCATGAATCTGTTCCAGGATTTCAACGGGATAAGCGGTCCGGATGTCCTCGCGGCCGGATTCGACCACCGCCTCATGCCACCAGCGGATGCGGTCGATGCGGAATGCCCGGCGTTGCAGGGTCAGCCGCTCGGTTTCAACCCCCTCACCGCCGGTCTGCCGCATGATCTCGCGCACGGGCGACGCCGCTTCGTCCGTCACCGCGCCGATCACGATCCGGAACTGCCGGCAGGTGTTTTTTGCGAGGCCCACCTCGCGCTGGGCAACATCCATGAACCGGCGCGCATCGAATACGATCCCGTTTTCCGCAAGCGTCTGCCACGGCGCGTCAGGTCCGGTGCGGCCCTCAACCGTCACCGCGCGTTCGAAGTCATGCAGCGGCGTGAGAATTTCCAACCCGGATGGAGGGACCGCATCCCGTTCGAGTTCAAACAGAATCTCCAGCCGGTTGGCTTCGGCATCCTCTTTCAGCGTGAGGATGCGCGCCTGGCTATCGCGCCGGACCGTCTGGGTGGACGGACGGCTCATGCGTTCGCGCCGCCACGCGAGGGCCGCTCCAGCAGCATTCAATACCCGCAGATCGCGAAGGTCATCGGCCGTCCCGGCAAACACGGCCACTGGCAGGATCAGCGCGGCGACCTCTTCACTGTCGAAGGGGGGCAGTTCAATGGATGCCGTCTGGCGATACATCGCGGCTGGAGTCATTACAACGGGGGCGGCCGCGGCAAAACCGGCGGTCAGAGCCAGCATCAGGACGGCGGGGGGGATGCCTTTCATGGGGCAGACTCCTTCGGGGTGGCGGGTGAAAAGCGATTACTGTGCTTCAGATACATGAAGGCCGCGAACAGCAGCACCACTCCCAGCGCCAAGAAGGCGACGATGCGGTACACCGTGTCCAGTTGGTCCAGGTCGACGGCGAAGATCTTCACCACGGTGATGCCTAACAGGGCCAGACCGACCAGGCGCAGGCTCCGAGACGCGTGGCGAATGCCCATCACCAACAGGGCGAGCGCATACAGGCCCCAGAGAACCGAGATGCCGCCACCGCGGAAACCGGGCACAAACTGCGTCAGCATCGTGCCGGTTTCCAGCGTCAGGTACAGCAGACCCAGCGTCAGCGCGAGCCATCCCGATAGGGTTCCCAACGCGCGGTTCGATGCGTCGTGGCGCAGCAGTGTCCATCCCGCCCCGAAGAAGGCGAGCAGCGCGGCACAATCGGTCAGCCGCACCAGCGCAAGGGCGGCGGTACGCTCGCTCGCTGCATACGCGAGGACGGCGAACCGGGGGTTCCACGCCGCGAGGTCCACAAAGGCCTTAATGCCCAGCACCCCCAGCGCGGCCATGAAAAACGCGGCCAGCCCTCCAGCGCCCAACCGACGGCGATTGGCCAGGAGGTAGGCACCAAAGCCCACCCACACGAGGGTCATGGCCGTCAGACGGAACGGGCGATAGCACACGTGAAACATCTGCCATGCCTCTACGGTGAGATAGGCGAACAGCACCACCAGCGCGACGCCGAGCGCGAAACGAGATTCGACCCGCTGCGTGGGCGCACGCTCCGTCGCGGGGGCACGGGCCAGCAGACGGCGCGCGACGCCGAACGACACAATCGGCAGGCCGAACTGCATGGCGCGGTCGCCCAGGAGGCGCAAGTAATCCGGCCAGAGCGTCGGCGGCGATTCGCCGAAGCGGTCCCCGAAGTCGAGGAAGACGAGGCGGAAGAGCACCAGCAGAAGCAGCCCTTCTGCGATGCGACGGAGTGTGGGGCTCTCCAGCCGGAGGGCTATCCACAGCAAGGCGACGGCCTGCACGGCCCAGATCGCTGTCAGCCACGAGCCCGTGAGCAGCAGCGGCAGCGTGATCACCAGAAAAGACGCCGCCAACGCAATGAACGCCGTCAGGAGGGCCCGGTCGCGCGGACCCCGCCGAATGAGTACAACGACGTGAGCGGTGTAATAGCATGCGAGTCCGACAGCCAGCCACGCGGCGGCGGCGCGGGGATACACCTGCACGACGACGTGATAGCCCGTGCCGAAGAAGAACCCCGCGTTGACGAACAGGCCGATCAATTCAATCACCGTCGTGCGTTCCCGCTTCGCGAGATTGTAGAGGAAGATCGCGGTCGAGAAGAGCACGAAGAAGACGCCGAGGAACGGCAGAACCACGGGCAGATCCACCGACGCAAAACGAGTCACAATCGCGCCAACCGCCAGCACATGGGTGCACACGAGGCTGAGGTAGGTCAGCAGGGGCCAGCGCTTGTGCCACGCGACGCCGAGCAAGCCGATGCCGAGCAGGGTCATGTAGCCGAACAGCACGGGGAAGTTCTTGCTGCCCGTGCTCAACATCACCGGCGTCGCATAGCCGCCGAGCAGGCCCAGCACCGCGACGAGCAGCGTGTCATGCCGCACAGCCAGCACGGCCGAGACGGCCGTCACCATCGCCATCAGCACAAAGGCCGGGCCAAGAGGAATCAACTTAAACATGACGGCGGAAGAATAGACGCTGAAATACAGCATGGCGAGGCCGCCCCCGACAAAGCCCTGCCCCAGCAGTTGGTATTGCTTCCCGAAGAGGCGCAAGCCCCACACGATCAGGCCGATGCCAGCGAGCACACTCAGCGCGACGCGGCCCTCCGGCCCGAGCAGGCCGCGTGTGATCGAATATTTCAGGAAGAACCCCACGCCAAACACCAAGATAAAGATGCCGCCGCGCATCAGCCAGTTGCTGGCAATGGCGAACTCGGCGGACACATCCTGGCGACGGAACTCCGCGCCCACGACAAACCAATTCCAAGCCTTGCGGAGCATCTCGCGAGCAGCGGTTTCGAACACGCTCGGCGCACGGGGTGGCTCGGACGCAAGGCCGGGCGGAGGGGGTGGAGGGGAGCCGAAGTGGCGGGAAACAAATTCGGGCGCCGCGTAGGGCGGAGGGGCTGGAGGCTCGGCGAGCACTGGGGGTGGGCGTGACGCCGGCTCGGTGACGGGGAGTATGGGTGGCGGAGAGCCATTATCACACTTCGCGAAGTGTGATACGCACAGCGCCGGCTCGGTGACTGTGGATAGGGGGGGCTGGGTTGAATCCGGCGCAGGCATGACCCCGGCCGGGTCCAGGGCGGCGCGTCGGTGTTCCTGTTCCGGACGCAGGCGGCGCAGCTCGGATAAAACGCGGGACCATTCGATCTGCCCAGGCATTTGGTTCACCCGGCCCTTGATGCCGTACAGAAGCACCAGCATCCAGATAGGCACGATCACCACCACCAA
The DNA here is from genome assembly GCA_044343885.1 of Kiritimatiellia bacterium. Lineage (GTDB taxonomy): Bacteria > Verrucomicrobiota > Kiritimatiellia > RFP12 > JAAYNR01 > VGWG01. Next base: position 4,149 of record JBIJDW010000152.1, on the reverse strand, counting down.
CAACGCGATCACGGCGAACAGCTCAAACTCGTTCATGACACACCTCCGTCGACTGACACAATAACGCTTCTCGGTTGGCACCGGCCCGCATGGGATGAAAGCCTCCCAAAAGTACTTGGATCAATGGGAATAGTAGCATACGCCTCAAGCGATCAACATAAGATTCGGTTATGGGTCCGTGTTTGGGCCTTGATTTCGTGCCCGTGGGGCAGGATGTGGCGCAACGGAATCCGGTGGAAGCGCCGACCATGACGAATTGCCTGTTGATATGCGTGAGCCGAGCCCTTATCATGCTGACGCGCTCGTTATCCGAACTGTGGAGGCGTGCGGCAACTGTAGGCATCCTCGACAAATGGTGATAGTTTCCAAATGGAATCGCAGGTATTGACAAACACCGCCCTCCGACCCAGTGACCGTCCGCACACACACGCGCCGTCCGCGACGGAACCGACGCCATCACCGGGCCGGTTTGCCGTGACGCGCTGGACGCTGGTGCTGAACGCCGCGCAACGCGGCGAAGCGCAGGCTGCGGCTCCGGCCCTGGCGGAGCTCTGCCGCCTGTACTGGCCTCCGCTCTACGCCTATGCGCGCCGGAGCGGGCACCCCACGCACACGGCGGAGGACGTGACGCAGGCATTCTTCGCCCGGCTGCTGGCCAAGGACGGTCTGGCGAATGTCGCGCCGCAGAAGGGACGCTTCCGTTCGTTTATGCTGGCGGCGTTCAAGCACTTCCTGGCCAACGAACGGGACAAGGCGCGCGCCTTCAAACGCGGTGGCGGAGCCATCCATATCGCGATCGATGCGGACGCGGCCGAGGCGCGCTACACCTGCGAGCCGGCCGACCTGCTGACGCCGGACCGGCTCTTCGACCGGCACTGGGCGCTGACCGTGCTCGACCGGGTGCTGGCGCGCCTGCGGACGGAGCAGGACACGCCCGAAGCCGCGCGCCGGTTTGCCGCGCTGGAGCCGGCCCTGGCCGCGGAATCGGGCGCCGTGGGCTACGCGGAACTGGCGGCCGGCCTGGGGATGACCGAGGGCGCGGTGAAGGTGGCGGTACACCGGCTGCGGCGGCGCTACCGCGAACTGCTGCGCGCCGACATCGCCGACACGGTCTCCGATCCCGCGCAGGTCGACGAGGAAATCCGGTCGCTGATCGCCGCACTTGCCGCCGTGTAACCTTTTCCCGGATTTGCTTATGTAAGGGGTGACGGCCCATTCGCGCCGTCGGAAGGATGACCGTATGCGTTTGTGGTTGCTGATTTTGCTGTTTGCCGGCCCGGTCGTGCTCCTGGCGGCGTTCGTCGGCAGCGTGGCCTGGGTCTGGCGCGATGCGGACCGGCGCGGCCAGCCGGGCTTCATCGTGGCGGTGCTGGTGGCGTTCCTGTTCTGGCCGCTGAGTCTGATCGCGTGGCTGCTGGCGCGCCCCGCCGTGCAAACCGGTGCGACGGCGGCGGCACCACCACCGTCGCGGAGCGGGCGCGGATGCCTGTGGGCGGCGCTGATCACCCTCATCATCCTCGGACTGCTCATGGTGATCTCCTTTTGGTGGCTGCTCAATGCCGCGCCTGCCGCGCCCATGAGGGGTTTGTCAGGGGCTCGGGAAGCGGCCCGCCGGATCGCGTGTCAGAACAACGTGAAGCAACTGGCGGCGATGCACATCACTTACACCAAGGACCATGGCGGGACGCCCCCGCGTAGTCTTGAGGATCTGCGCCAGTACGGGCTCGAGGACAAGCTCCTGCACTGTCCCGCGGCTGGGAAGGACGGGCCGCCGTCCTACCGCCTCGATCCCGGCTCCAACGAGACGGACATCATAATTCTGGAGAACTGGAAGAACCACGGCGGCAAGGGCGGCACCATTGCGTTCGGTGACGGCCACGTCGAGTGGGTTAATTCGCCCTGCAAACCCCTCCGACTTGACGTGGTGAAGGCGGCTGTTGAAAGGCAACTCCGGGTGTGGTTCGACGACGTCGAAAAAAAATTCCAGAAGGTGCTCCCGGAAGGACTCGGCGACAAGTCCGTCCAGGTTGGAGCGGTGACGTTTAACGCGCGGGCGAACTGCTACCAGGTGGAAGTTCACTGGCAAGTCCAGGGGCGGGAATTCCGTTCGGTCATGCGGCTAGATCCGGCCGGCTTCCCGGGGCTATCCCGGTACACGGGGACGTTTGGGCTGTGCCTCGACAACGTTCCTGACAGCGTCGCAAACCCCGTGATTCCGGTCGTGGTGGACGAACTGATGGACGGCCCAGTCGTCGAAAAGGAGCTGCCATAATGAACGTCATTTCGGTGCATACACCGGCGCTGGGTTTGCTGATCGTCCTCCTGCTCTACGTTCTCGTGACGCTGCCCGTATGGGTCGCCACGCTGATCTGGGTGTACCGCGACGCGGAGCGGTGCGGGAAGTCGGGCATCCTGGTGGCGTTGCTCGTTGGCCTGTTGATGTGGCCGATCGGGCTGCTGGTGTGGCTGATCCTGCGCGGTGACTACCTCAGGGCAGCCGGCCTGGCTGCCGGTGGGGCCCCTCCGCCGCCGGTGCCTCCGCCGCCCCGGGCGTGTCCGCGCTGCGGGGGCGCGTTGTCGCCAGGCGTGGCGCAGGGGCTTTGTCCGGCCTGCCTGCTGCGCGAGGGCATGGCGGAATCGGTCGCGCCGGGTCCGCTGGCCTTCACGCCGCCGACCGTCGAGGCGCTTGCGTCGCATTTTCCGCAACTGGAGCTTGTCGGGTTGCTCGGTCGCGGCGGGATGGGCGCCGTCTACAAGGCCCGCCAGCCGGCATTGGACCGGTTCGTGGCGCTGAAGATTCTGCCCGTGGCTGCGGCGGGGGGCGATCCGAGCTTCGCCCACCGGTTCCAGCGCGAAGCACGGGCGCTGGCCCAGCTCAACCATCCGCACATCGTCGGCGTGTACGAATACGGTCAGGTCGCGGGGTTTTCGTACTTCGTGATGGAATACGTGGACGGGGTCAATCTGCGCGAGCTGGAACGTGCCGGCCGGCTGAGTCCGCGCGAAGCGCTGGCCATCGTGCCGCAAATCTGCGAGGCCCTGCAGTTCGCCCACGACCACGGCATCGTGCACCGGGACATCAAGCCGGAGAACATCCTGCTAGATTCGCAGGGCCGGGTGAAAATCGCCGACTTCGGCCTGGCCAAGCTCATGCGGCCCGAGCCCGGCGGCGTGGCGCTGACCCTGACCCAACAGGCCATGGGCACACCGCAGTACATGGCGCCGGAGCAGGTCGAGAAGCCGGAACACGTGGACCACCGCGCCGACATCTACTCGCTCGGCGTCGTCTTCTACGAGATGCTCACCGGAGAACTGCCCCTCGGCCGCTTCCCGGCGCCGTCGCAGAAGGTCCATGTGGACGTGCGGCTCGACGAGATCGTGCTCAAGACGCTGGAGAAGGAGCCGGCCCTGCGCTACCAACAGGCGCGCGACGTGCGAACACAGGTGCAATCCGTCGCTGGAACGGGCGTCGATTGAGACACGGTTCCGGATGGAAGTTCGACTCTTCGTACCCGCCAGCGGGCCACGTTCTCGCCTTTCAGCCGGCAAGCGGCCTTGGCTATGACCTGCGCCGGGGCCAGGGGCGGATGTTTGTCAGGGCGGATGTTTGTCATTGCCCAGTCTGTGTCGGTTTGCTACCTTCTTCACCGTTGAATCGTGGCATCGTCATCGGCCAGTGCGGATGGACATGCGTCTGCGCACGGTCTGAAAGGAGGCGGGTATGACGAATATTGTGGATGTTGCGCTCGCGGTGATCGTTGGGTTGTCGGCGAATTTCCATGACGGCCTGAAAAATATGGAGAACAAGGCCTACGCCCAGGCGGTGACGAATTTCACGGCGGTCATCACGGCGGAGCCGACGGTGGCTGAGATGAAAGCGCTCTCCCTGCTCTACCGGGCGGAGGCCTATGGCCACACGGGAAGCAAGTCCGAAGCCCTTCAGGATGCGGCGACGCTGCTCAAGGCCACGGATGATGCGGCCCTGAGAAAGAGGGCCTTGGCGATTTATTCCGCGCACGGCGGCGAATTGAAGGATCTTCGCCCGAAGATCGGCCCCAAGGCGCGGATGGACGCCTTCTTCGCCGCCCTGCAGAAGGACGATTTCAAGGCGGCTAGGCAAATCCTGGCGGGACCGGTGCAGCATCTGGT
>JBIJDW010000151.1:0-7539 GCA_044343885.1 Kiritimatiellia bacterium | reverse complement strand
GGAGGCCAGACATGAACACCTCCAAGTCGTTCGGGTGGATGTTGCGAATGAACATGACGCTCTTGGCGTCGATCATCGGCGCGCTGCTGGTGGGCGTGGCGTTTGTGTATAGCGCCTGTTCGATCCGTGAAGCCGACGCCTTGCGACGACTCTACCTCCTCCATGCTCAGATGGGCGTGATCGGATTGCTGATCTGCTTCGGGCTTGCCTATATCAACTATCAGGATATCCTCCGCGCGAGATGGCTTTTTTACGCCGGGACGCTGGTGCTGTTGGTGCTGACGCTGCTGGTCGGAGACAAGACGATGGGGGCCAGGCGCTGGGTGGCCGGCATTCAGCCTTCGGAGCTGGCCAAGCTCGCAACGATCCTGGTTCTCTCTGAATGGCTCGGCCGCCGCGATGCGTCGAAAGGCATCGGCATGTATCTGGGGGCGCTGGCCCTGACGGCTGTGCCGATGGCGCTGATTTTGATGCAGCCCGATCTGGGGACGACCTTGGTCTTCCTTCCGACGGTCTTTGCGATGCTGTTCGTGGCGCGCGTCTCGCCACGCGCGGTATTGGCCACAATCGGTGCTGCCGTGCTCGTGTTGGTGTTGGTGCTGGGGCTGATCGTGGCGTCGGAGAGCGAAGACGTGTCGGCGCCGACGCGCGCCCGGATCCAGAAAATGTTGCCGTTGAGCGCCTATCAGCGCGATCGGCTGGTTGTGTTTTTGTATCCGGATCACGATCCGTTTGGACGCGGTTGGAACAAAAGACAGTCTGAAATCGCCGTCGGTTCCGGCGGCTTGTGGGGAAAGGGCTATCTGAAAGGAGATCAAAATCTGTTGGGTTATTTGCCCGCTTCGGTGGCGAGCAACGACTTCATCTTCTCGGTGCTCGCGGAAGAGACAGGTTTTGTGGGATCCCTGATTGTGCTGCTGCTGGCCGTCGGCATTCTCTTGCCGACGCTGGCTGTGGCGTATGTGTGTCAGGACGGCGCGGGGCGATTGCTTTGCGTCGGAGTTGCGACGGTGACGTTCTGTCACCTCTTCGTGAATATCGGCATGACCATCGGGCTGTTGCCCGTGACGGGTGTGCCGCTGCCGTTCATCAGCTCCGGCAGGACATTTTTATTAACAATGATGACTGCTTATGGACTGGTCCAGAGTGTGGCTGTCCACGGTCGAGAAACAGCGCCGCGTTTTTAAGCGGCAGAGAGAGATGCATATGGGAAGCTTGGATATTGTGTTTAGTTGGTTTCGGCGCAAGGAGCCGAAACGCGAAATTATCGTCAACGCCGAGAAACTGGAGACCCGCGTGGCCGTGGTGGAGAACGGCCATATCGAAGAGTTTCAGGTCGAGCATCCGATGGAGGATCGGCTCGTCGGCAGCATTTTCAAGGGGCGCATTCAGAACTTGGAGAATGAGCTTCAGGCGGCGTTTGTCGATGTCGGCCTCAAAAAGAACGCCTTTCTTCACTATTGGGACATGATCCCCGATGACGACGGACTCCTGGATGAGGACGACGATTCGACCCGGTCGCGCAAGCGGCGCATTTCGAGCGAGGAGATCGCCAAACGCTTCCCGCAGGGATCCGAGGTGATCGTGCAGGTGACCAAAGGGCCGATCGGCACCAAGGGGCCGCGGGTTTCGGCCAATCTGAGCATTCCGGGCCGGTATCTGGTGATGATGCCCGGCTGCAAGCTGCGCGGCGTATCGCGCAAGATCGGCGACAGCAAGGAACGCCAGCGCCTGAAGCGGATTCTGGACCGGTTGCCCATTCCCGCGGAGACCGGGCTGATCGTGCGCACCGCCGGAGCCGGCGCCAGCAAGCGCGCGTTCGTCCGGGACTTGCGCGGATTGCTGGCCGTGTGGGCCGATCTGGAGAAGAACATCAAAGAGAAGTCCGGGCCGTGCTGCGTCTATCAGGAACCCGACCTGATCGAGCGAATCGTGCGTGACTGGCTCACTGAGGAGATCGACCGGGTGGTGATCGACGACCCCGATGACTACGAGCGCATTCGCACGATGGCCGCGCGGATCTCGCGCCGCGCCAAGGGGATGATCACACATTATGAGGGGCAGTTGCCCATCTTCGAACATTATGGCGTGGCCCGGCAACTGGACGATGCCTTCCGGCGCAAGGTCAGTCTCAAGTCGGGCGGTCATCTGGTGATCGACGAGACCGAAGCGATGATCGCGATTGATGTGAACACCGGCCGTCACCGCGGTAGAGGCTCACAGGAGGAAACGATCCTGGATGTCAACCTGGAGGCGGTGGATGAGGTCGCCCGCCAGCTCCGGTTGCGCAACATCGGCGGCCTGGTGGTGGTCGATTTGATCGACATGAAGCCGAGGAAGCACCAGGCGGCGGTGTTCAAGGCGATGAAGGCCGCGCTGAAGCGCGACCGCGCCCGGACCAACGTGCTGCCGATCTCCGAACTGGGACTGATGGAGATGACCCGCCAGCGCCAGGAGGAGAGCATCCTCTCGCAGACGTATAGTGACTGCCCCTACTGCAAGGGGCATGGGGTGATCAAGTCACCGCTATCGCTCAGCGTCGACATCCAGCGCCAGATCGCCGCCGTGATGCGCAAGAACCGCAAAGACGGAAACCCGTGCGATTTGCAGGTTTTGATCGCCCCGCTCGTGCTGGAGCGCTTGCGCTCGACCGACGAGGCGATGCTGGTGCAGCTCCAGGGTAATTACCCCGGCAAACTGACCTTCCGCTCGGAACCGTACCGGCATCCGGAATCTTTCCAGATTTTAGAGACAAACACAGGCAAAGTCGTGTATTCTATGGGCGATGTTAAAAGCAACTAGTGCCGATGGGTCATCAGGTGTTCAGGGGAGCCTATGAATAAAGCGATTGCGGTAACGATTCTGCTTGCGCTGATGGCGGCCGGGAGCGCCCGGGCGCAGCATCAGGTTAAGGATGCTGTAGGAAAACTGGGGTTCGTCAATCCGGATGAACCGATCACCGTCACGGCGCTGAAGCACAATATGGACAACCAGACCGGCATCTGGACAGGCATCGGCGATGTGACGATCAGCAATTCGGCTGTGGTGGTCCACGCCGACCAAATCAGCCTCAATCAGCGGACGGGCGATGTGCAGGCTTCCGGACATGTGCGGCTGATGCGCCCCGGCTTCGGCGAGTGGACGGGCGAGCGGATCGTTTTCAACCACCGGACCGGCGCGGGCCTCACCGACGACAGCCAGGTCAAGATCGGACGCTTCACCGTGCAGGCCGAAAGCAGCGAGCGGCAGCCCGACGGCAAGGTCATCCTCCGCGATGTCAAAATGACCACCTGCACGAATGCTCCGGGCTTGTGGCACTGGTATCTGGCGACTGGAAAGGCCAGCTACCAGCCCAACCGCTCTCTGTCCGCCAGTCACGGATCGGTCTGGTTCATGGGCGTTCCGATCGCCTATGTCCCGTATTTTTACCGCGCCCTCGACACGCACTATGGCGTGCGAGTCATGCCGGGCTACACGTCGGACTGGGGGCTGTTCGCCCTGGGTCGCTACGTGTATCCCTATCTGAGCGCCCCGGAAGGGGTGGACGTGACGGGACAGGCGCGGGTTGACTACCGCAGTGCGCGGGGATTGGGCCTCGGCCATGACTTCAAGTGGGATTGGGGATCGTCCGGCAAAGGCCGGCTCGAACTCTATTATGCCGATGACAGCGATCCCGATGAACGGCGTGCTTTTCCCAAGACCTATACCGATACGGATCGTTACCGAATCGCCCTGGAACATGCGGCCGATCTAACGGATAAAGACCGCGTCTTTGTGAGAGGCCAACTTCTGAGCGACGCCGAGATGCGGGAGACGTTCTTCCCGGCGGAATACCGGCGGTCCGTTCAGCCGGACAACGTGCTCTCCTATACGCATCGCGAAGCGAATGGCGCAGGCGGCGTGACGGTATCCGGGCCATTGGATGGCTTCTATAACGGCGTGCAGCGCCTGCCCGAGGCTTGGCTGAACATCATGCCGCAGTCGCTCTTCCCCGGACTCTATTACGAGTCGCAGACCCGCTTCGGCTATCTGCAAAGACAGACGTCGCCACGTGCTCTGGGTCCGAAAATGAGTGTGAGACCGCCCGAGTACACCGCGTTCCGCGCCGACACCGCTCAGCGCCTCTCGCTGCCGTTCTGGGCTGCGGATCTGGTGCGGGTTGTGCCGAGGGCCGGTTACCACGGCACCTATTACAACCACTCTCGGGTCTCGGATTCAGGAGACGTCCGCAATCTCTTTGAGCTGGGCACCGAGGCGTCGGTCAAAGGCACGGGCACGCTCGGGAAATACCGGCATGTGGTCGAGCCGTATGTGGACTACAGTTGGATACCCCGGCCACAATCGATGGGAGACGGCGAACCGTATCTGTTCGACCGATACGACTCGCCGCGCGAGTGGCGGGACCGGTTCGGATTGGACGGTCTGCCGTTGTCGCGGCAATGGCACGGTGTCCGCCTCGGCGTGCGCAATGCCTTGCAGGATCGCGATGCCGATGGGCAGAACCGGACGGTCGTCGAGTCGGACCTCTATTCCGCGTACTCGTTCGGCAGGGAGGGCGAGCCCGAGGGCGCGCAGATCATCGGCGGCGTGTTGCAGGTGACCCCGCGGAAGAATCTCCGGTACCGTTCAGAGCTGGAGTTTGATTCTGAGGACCACGTGTTGCGGATGGCCGACAACGCGCTTTTCTGGCGCACGCACAACTGGGAATGGAGCGGCGGCCATTTCTTTCGCAAGAGTCTGGCGGTTGACCCGTTTGGGATCTGGGTCCGGGACCCGGCCTCGCAGGTCCTCTACGGCGGCGTCAAACACATCTTCAACACCGTGTGGTCGGCCGGCACCGATGTCCGCTACGAATGCGAGCTGGCGCGGCTTCAGGAGATCTCCGGATATGTCGAGTACAGTCTGGATTGCATCTCATTCCAGATACGCACGGGCTACGAGCCGGCATGGACCGACACCGCTGGCGTGGCGAGCGATGCCAACTTCAAGATTGGTTTTGCGCTCAAGCTGGTCGGCGTTGAAAACCGCTTCGGCTTGTCTGAGGTCAATGAAGACCTCGGATTCTGAGTCATGAAGGCCATTGAAACGATTGTCCGGGGCGTTTGCATCCAGAACGGGCGGGTGTTACTGTGCCGTTCCCGCCAAGGGGGGCGCCTCAGCTATCTGCCGGGCGGGCACATCGAATTCGGCGAGACGGCGCGCGCGGCGCTGGTGCGCGAGATGTATGAGGAACTCGGTTTAGCGGCGCGCATCGGACGCTTTCTCGGCTGCAGCGAACATGCCTTTGTGCAGAAGGGAGAGCCGCACGCGGAGATCAACTTGGTCTTCCGCATGACGCTCACCGGCGTGCCATCCGATCACGACCCGCAGGCGCGCGAGGATTGGATCCGCTTCTTCTGGCACCCGGTTGACCGGCTGGAAGAGGCGGGATTGGAACCGGCGCCCCTGTGCCGCACGCTCGCACTGTGGCTGAAGCGGCCGGGGTTTGTGACCTCCGGCGTCTGAGCCCCCGTTGCCCCGTTTTGAGTTGGCTTTCCGTACGGCAGGTGTTACTCTCAATACTCTTTTCAACACACACAGGAGTTTCCCATGGCCTTGAAGATCGCTTTCATCGGTGCGGGCAGTCTGGGTTTTACGCGTACGCTGATTCATGATCTGCTGACGGTTCCTGAATTCCGGGATGCCGAGTTCGCATTGCACGATATCAACGCGCGGAATCTCAAGATGATCACGCAGCTTCTGAAACGGGACGTTCTGGCAAACAAGCTGCAGGCCCGAGTGACCGCCACGACCGACCGCCGGTTGGCTCTGACCGATGCCGATTACGTGATCAACTCAGCCCGCGTGGGCGGTACCGAGGCGTTCCAGACCGATATCGACATTCCGTTGCGGTATGGGGTCGACCAGTGCGTGGGCGACACCCTCTGCGCTGGCGGCATCATGTACGGCCAGCGCGGCATCGCCGCGATGCTGGACTGGTGTGCCGACATCCGCGAGTTGGCCAAGCCCAATGTGCTGCTGCTCAACTACGGAAACCCCAACGCGATGCTTACCTGGGCAGCCAACACCTTCGGCGGCGTGCCCGCGATCGGCCTGTGCCACGGCGTGATGGGCGGCCACTGGCAAATCAGCAACGTGATCGAGCGCCTGATCAACAAAGGACGCAAGCCGGAGGACAAGCGCTACGAGAAGGTCGCCATGAGCGACGTGGACATCATTTGCGCCGGCATCAATCATCAGACGTGGTACGTGCAGGTGCTCTTCAAGGGCGAGAGCTGGCTGGACCGCCTCCTGGAAGGTTTTGAAACGCATCCCGAATTCAGTCGGACCGAGAAGGTGCGCATCGACATGCTGCGCCGCTTCGGCTATTACTCCACGGAATCCAACGGCCACCTCTCCGAGTACGTGGCTTGGTACCGCAAACGCCCGTCCGAGATCAAGAACTGGATCGACATGAGTTGCTGGATCAACGGCGAGACCGGCGGTTACCTGCGGGTGATCAACGAGGGACTCAATTGGTTCCAGACCGAGTTTCCGAAACTTCTGGCGGAAAAGCCCTGGAGCCTCGCCGATCACGCGCGGTCTCAGGAGCACGGGTCCTACATCATCGAAGGGCTGGAGACGGGGCGCCCGTATCGCGGCCATTTCAACGTGGTCAACGACGGCTGCATCACCAACCTGCCCGACGACTGCATCGTCGAAGTCCCGGGTTATGTGGACCGGAACGGCATCAGCATTCCCAAGGTGGGCGACTTGCCGATGGCCTGCGCGGCGATCTGCTCGCAATCGGTGAGCGTGCAACGGCTGTCGGTCGAGGCGGCGGTCAATGGCGACGTCCAGGTGTTGAAACAGGCGATGATGCTTGACCCGCTGGTTGGCGCGGTCTGCACGCCGCCGGAAATCTCGCAGATGACCGACGTTCTGCTGGTCGCCCAGGCGAAGTGGCTGCCCCAGTACCGGTACGCAGTGCCCGAGGCCAAGCGCCGCCTGGCCAAGGAGCCGAAGCTGGCCCGATTCGGAACGGCTGGCGCCTGCCGCAAGAAGCAGGCCAGCGTCAAAACAGTCGGCAAGCGCAACGCCGCGACCGCCATCAAGCGCAAGGCGGGCAAGGCGTTGAACATCACCGAACCGGAAGGTTGATCCCCATGATCTATCGCACGCTCGGGAAGACGGGGTTGCGGGTGTCGCAGCTCGGATTCGGCGCCATGCGGCTGCCCATGGTGGGCGAGGGGGCCGGGGCGTTGATTGACCGCGATCGGGCGATCCCGATGATCCACCGGGCCTTTGAAGCGGGTGTGAACTACATCGACACCGCCGTCGGCTATTGCAATCAGGACAGCCAGCGAGTCGTCGGCGCGGCGCTCAAGGGATGGCGCGATCGGATCGTCCTCTCCACCAAGAATCATTATTTCGGCGAGGACGAAAAGGCTTGGTGGGACCTGCTCGAACAAAGCCTGGAACGGCTTCAGGTCTCTTGCATCGACATTTACAACCACCACGGGATCAATGCGGGATCGTATGCCGAGCATGTGGCGCCCC
>JBIJDW010000150.1:0-7540 GCA_044343885.1 Kiritimatiellia bacterium | reverse complement strand
CAGTGTCACGATTCAAGGGGTCGGTCTTGTAGACGTTGACCTCTTCTCCGTCCATGAGTCCATCGCTGTCCGTGTCTTTCATGTGGGGATTGGTTCCCAGACGAGCCTCCTCGGCGTCGGTCAGGCCGTCTCCATCGCTGTCGGTTTCACCCGAGACCGCGCCCGTCGGCGCGCTTTGAGGCTTGCCGCCAAACCGATAAATCATGCCCAGATCGAACATGGGCATGGCTTCCACCTTGTCGTGAATGCCCGCCGCCAGGGTTGCGTTGGCCCGCAACGAAATGGAGTCGGTCCAGTGCCAGATCAGGCCGCCGCCCACACGAGGCGTCCACGCTTCTTTTGAGTGGTCTGCAAAGATGCTGTCCGGACTCTGCATGTAACCGACGCCAACGGACAGGTAGGGGTCCCACCGCTCCCATCGGTTGAAATGATACAGCACGTCGGAAGACACGCCCCACATCTCTGCAGATTTGAAGGCCGCAGGGCCGTATTTGCTCTGACTGCTTCTCTTGAACCGAGGTCCATAAAGCCCGCCAAATTCAAAGGTAAGGTGATCGGTGGCTTCGTATCCCAATCGCAGCAATCCGATGGTGCCTGCATTCGCGGGTTCGTTGCCTTCGAATACCAGCACGCCGATGCCAGGACTCACATACCATTTGCCAATATCCGACTTCTCTTGCGCGGAAACTGCGCTCGAGACAAAAACGGCAGCCACAGCGGCCAATGCGATGCGATGAAGTGTTTTCATGAGAGGTAGACTCCTTTTGTTATGTGCGGGTGAACTTTAGCTTATTACGCCTCAAATTGGCAATAAGAAAATTTCAGCGGGCGGATTTATTTTGAGCCATGGCTTGACGCCCGCAGCGGATTCAGATACGTTGAAAATCTTCAGTGAGGGTGTCAACGTAAACCGGCAGGGGAGTCACATGTGGCTTTTGGCAATTGATCGGTCGTCACCGGGCTCGGGAGCGGCTGTTTTTCGGGACGGGAGCTTGGCGGTTGTGTGTCGGGATGTCGCCGGCGAGCCGTCACGTGCGCCGGGCTGGATGGCGGATGTCGTGGGATTGCTGACACAGCAGGCTCTTGAGCCGAAAGATCTGGGCGCACTGTGCGTGGGGGTGGGACCGGGATCGTTCTCGGGGATTCGCTCGTCGCTGGCCGCCTTGCAGGGGTTGGCGCTCCCCTCCGGTGTGACGGTGTTTGGAGTCAGCAGCGCGGCGGCGCTGGCGTACCGGATGCTCACAGGGCCGAATGCGCCGAGTGTGGTGACGATCGCGGGCGACGCGCGTCGCGAGCGGCTCTGGGTTGGCTCGTTCCGACTGGCGGAGGCCGGCGGCATGGAGGCGGTGGGCGGCGATGGCCGGGCGCGCGCGATGTGCCAGACGGCAGACGATTTCGTGCTGGTTCGTTCAGGCGATGTGGCGTCGGCTGTGCCTCCCGGGGCGCGGGTGGCGAGCCCTGATTTTGGCCGCATCGGTGCCGCGCTGAATGCGGCGTTGGGCGGTGAGCGGGTGGTCCAGACGGCGGTCTATCCGGACGCCGAGTCGGTGGGACGGCTTTTTCTGGCGGCTCCCGATGCGGCACGGCGCGAGCCGTTGCCTGTGTACCTCCATCCGGCGGTTGCGCAAAAGGCAGGCTAAAACAAACGTCCGGCCAGCGGCGCGAATCCACCCATGACACTTCAGAAACACACACGTCCCGGATCGATGCCGCTTCGGCGTCCTGGCTTGCGTTTGACCCGGCGCGTCGCAGCGTGGCTGGCGCTGCTCGTCGCGGGCGCTGAGGCCGGTCAGGAGGCGGCCGTATTCCGGCGAAGCCTGGACCGGATCGCCTCGCTCGATCCGGCCCAGGCGGCGTCGGTCTATGCGGGCCGGGCCGTGGGGCTGGTCTATGAGACGCTGGTTGAATACGATTATGCGGCGCGGCCCTACCGGCTGATCCCGGGTCTCGCCGAGGCCTTGCCGGAGGTCACCGATGGCGGCCGGGTGTATACGTTCCGACTGGTGACGAATGCCTGGTTTGATGCCGATCCCTGCTTCGGCCTGGCGCAGGACGGCCGGGCGGCACGCCCGGTGCGCCGCCGGGTCCAGGCCCAGGATGTGGTGTTCTCGCTCAAGCGGCTGGTCGACGCCAAGCTGGCGTCGTCAGGCGCGTGGCTGGTCAAGGATCAGATTCTGGGGATGCGGGCGTTCGCTGAGCAGTCGGCGGGGGCCGCGCCGACCGATTACAGCCTGCGCGTCGAAGGCCTGCGCGCGCTCGACGACCGCACCGTGCGGATCGAGCTGGTGCGTCCCAGCCCCGAGTTCGTGTGGATGATGGCGATGCCCTATGCGGCTGTCGTTCCGCACGAGGCCGTCGAGAGGTATGGAAAGGATTTCGGTGCCCGCGCGGTCGGTTCGGCGGCCTACCGGCTCGCGTCTTGGCGGCGCAATTACGAGATGATTTTTGACCGGGTTCCGGAGTGGCGCGGCTGGGCTGGCGCGTCGGGGCGCCCGTTTGACCGGATCTGCTACCGGGTGATGGACGATGCGTCGACGCAGTGGCTCTCCTTTCTGGCCGGCGAACTGGATTTTCTGGGCGAGATTGCGCGTGATAATTGGGACGCCGTGATCGGTTCGGACGGCACGCTCGCGCCGGCCTTGTCCCGGCGGGGCGTCCGGCTGCACGGCATGGCGACGCTCGAGGTCGCCTATGTCGCCTTCAATTGTGAAGATCCGATCGTCGGCCACAACCCCGCCTTGCGACGGGCGTTGAACTGCGCCTTTGACGGCGCGCGATGGGAGGCGTTCTACAACCACCGCGTGGTGCGCGCCGACGGCGCGGTGCCACCGCAGGTCGCTGGCTATCTGGACAAGCCCTTTCCCTGGACCTTCGACCTGGACCGCGCTAAGGCGCTGCTGGCCGAGGCGGGTTATCCCGGCGGCGTCGATCCGGCGACGGGGCGGCGGCTCTCGCTGACGCTTGACCTGGGACGGACCACGCAGGACGTGCGTGAGACGACCGAATTGCTGTGCGCTTTTTTCGAGCGGATCGGGATCGACCTGCAGCCGCGCTACCAGAACTGGCCGGCGTTCCTGGAGCGGGTGTCGCGCCGCGAGACGCAGATGTTCCGCGTCGGCTGGGTCGGGGACTACCCCGATGCGCTCAATTTCCTGCAGCTCTTTTACGGCCCCAACCAGTCGCCCGGCCCCAACCGCTGCAACTTCCGCGATCCCGCCTTCGATGCGCTCTACGACGAGGCGGCACGAACCCCCGACGAGGCGGCGCGCCTCGAGCTGTACCGCCGGATGCAGGCGATCATCCGCGACGCCTGCCCGTGGATATTCATTCATTTTCCCCGTGCCTATAGTCTCACCGGCCCGCGCGTCGATCACTACCTCCCACACGATTTTCCATACGGGATGGAGAAATATTTGCGGGTCGGGGGACGGTGACTATCTGCTGGATCAGCAGATCCGGCGGCTGGAGCAAGATTTTCTGATGCAAGGCGGCTTGCGCGAACGCATGACCCGCGCCCGCATCGAAGCCCGCGAGCAGCAGCGGATGAATCCGCGCTGGACTAGAGCCGCAAACATCGGTTATTGCCCTTTCAGATGCTAACCGTTAATATACTGGCGTTTTGAAATTGAACCCAATGTGAACGGCATGAGCACTTACCATCTAGACTCTTTTACCATCGGGGCGTTCCGTGGGATCGAAAACACGACTTTCGAGCGGCTCGGACGTTTCAATCTTTTGATTGGCGGTAACAATTCAGGAAAAACCTCGGTGCTCGAGGCCCTGCAAGCCTTCTGTAATCCGGAGAGTCCAGTTGAGTGGGTTAGAATCGCAAACGCCAGAAATTCAAATGCGCGTGTGTTTCCAGCTTATTCGTTAAACGACTGTTTGGTATGGCTGTTCCCTCACGTAAAACAAGCGGAAAATGGTAGCCTAGGCTCAATTCATCTTTCCGGTAATGGAACATGTCCAATCCAACAGGTCGAGGCGAGTATTCAGTCTGTCTTCGGCATGCCAGACAAAGAAGACCTTGAGTATTTTGCAAGACGAATGCCCGGCTTTAATCCCGAAACAAGCGGGAATGTTGAGGGACTCGAGATTAAATTGGACTCAGTGCGTCTTCAGGGTGACTCGCCGGCCGCTTCGGCGTCCGTTACCCGCCGCTTTTGGCAAGACATTCCTTTTGTCCGTGGGCGCGGCATTTCCTCTAATGCATTTCCGGTGACCCCCGTTCTGGGGTTTGAATACCGTTTTGCAGAACTCTACGCCGACAGTTACTCAAAGTTGAAGGCCGATCAGCAACAAGAAATTCTCGAACTTGCCCAAATGTTTGACTCCAGCATAGTGAGTGTCAGTGTTGCATCTAAGAATCGCCGACCCTACCTGAAGATCGAACACAAGGATATGGGCGAGGTTCCGCTCATGGTTTTTGGTGACGGCATGAAGCGCGTGCTTTTCATTGCGACAGGCCTTGTTACAGCCAAAGAAGGCATCCTTCTGTTGGATGAGATAGAGAGCGGTATACATGCATTCGTTTTACCAAAGATCATGAAATGGTTGTTCCAGGCTGCACGGGAATATAGCATTCAGATCTTTGCAACAACGCATAGCCTTGAGGCTGTAGATGCCGGACTTTTATCTGCAAAGGAGATGCCTGACGAGTTTGTCACGTACCGTCTGAGCAAAGAGGAGCATATCGCCAAGCGGTTGAACTTTAACTTGCTGACAGACCTCCGGGTTCATGGCGGCTTGGAAATCAGGTAACCTATGCGTGTCGATCTCTTAGCGGTTGAAGGCGCACATGACCTTGCTTTCGTTCAGCGGATTCTAAAGGCCTTCGGGTTTAAACAGAAGAGACTGTTAGAGAATCCGGAAAACCCGTCCGAGAATATCCCTCGTGACGTCCAAGGGCTAATTCCCCGCAGTTTTCCTGCAAATAAAGAGGGAGATATCCATAAACGCGCAGACGTTCCCTCCTTCCATGTTAAAGAGGAACAATGCGTTGTTCTGCTTCTTACCGGTGGTGATTCAAAGCTCGTCGGTGGGCTGTCTTCTGCGATTCAAACCCTGGATAACACCGGTGTCCGTCCGTCATCGATCGGTTTCTTGTTGGATGCAGACTGCGTGGCACCCGAAGATCAATTAAAAAAACTGAAGACTGAATGGACAGCGAAAATCAACGACAATGAGCTTCTCAAGAAGTATCCGTTCCCTTCCGATCTGGGCGTTAATGCCACAGGCATATGTCTGTTCGGCGTCTTCGTTATGCCCGACAATCAGAGCACGGGCACTTTAGAGTCTATTCTTCTGGAACAGGCGAAAACCGTTTATCCTGTACTGCACGATAAGGCTGACGCATTCATCCAAATCGTCAAGACAACTGTTGACGCGATTCCTCCTAAATCCGAATTGACTGCGGCAGGGAAGAATGAGGGCAAGGCCGTTCTCCATGCAATGACGAGCGTGCTGAAACCCGGGAAAACCCTTCAAACAAGTATTGCCGACCATGACTGGGTTCCAAAAACTCCGAGCCTTTTTCCAACACATTTTATTCCGCTCGTGACTTGTCTGAAACAACTCTTCGGACTTTAACGAATGGCGCATTTTGGGGCGGACATTATGAATAAGAAACTGGCATGTGATGACAGATGAAACACCGAAATCCACGAAGAAGTCCGGCGGCTGGAGCCGTGTAAGCAAACATCTCGCCACCTGGGACCAACCCGCGTTGCTTGCCCTGGTGAAAGACCTTTACGACGCCGCAGCCGGGAACCGCGATTTCATCCAAGCACGATGCCAGAGCGGGGATGGTGGCGGCGAGGTGCTGGAAACCTATCGAAACAAGATCGCGGAGCAGTTCTTTCCCAAGCGCGGCTTCGGCAAACTCAAGCTGGCCGAAGCGCGCAAAGCCATTCGCGACTATAAGAAGGCCACCGGCAGCATGGCCGGCACGGCAGAACTGCTGATGACTTATGTGGAGAACGGCGCACAGTTCACGCACGAGTATGGGGATATTGACGAGCGCTTTTACAACAGCGTGGAGTCGGCTCTGAGTGAACTGGCCAACCTGTTGAAGGGCGAAGGGCGGCAATTGTACCCCCTGTTCAGCGAGCGTCTGAACGCAGTGGAGCAACTCACCGACGGAATCGGCTGGGGCTTTCACGATTTCGTCGCCGATGTGGTCTGTCAACTGGAGAACGACGTCGGTTGTGGTCCGACAGAGGACGGGGCTTCCCTCGTTGCTCAGTAATCTTCTATGAAAGACCCTGGGCGCTTGTGCGCGTGGCACGGGCCTGGGCTTCGCGTTCGAGGCAGGCGTCGACGGCGGCGAGGATCTCGACGGTGTTGGTATAGTCGCACAGGTGGCCGCGAAACTGGGCGGCACCCGCCAGTCCGGACAGGTAACGAAAGAGGTGGCAGCGAAAGGTGATGGCGACCGCCGCTTCGGGATCGAGCGCCCGGCTCGGGAGCCGGTGGTTGGCCCGTATCTGGATCTGGAGTTGGCGGGCGGCGGTGAGATGGTCGGAGAGGACGGCGCGGATTTCGGCAACATCGGGACGGGGACGCGGCGGGGGCAGAGCGTCCTCCGGCGCGGCAAGGGCGTCGGCAATCGCGCCAAAAAGCCAGGGATTGCCCATGGCGGCGCGGCCCACCATAACGGCGTCAACGCCGGTCTCGCGAACCATGCGCACGGCGTCTGCTGCCGACCGGATGCCGCCGTTGCCGATGATGGGAATGCGGGCGCGCTGCTTCACCGCCGCGAGCAGGTCGAGCGCGACGGCGCCGCTGTGCATCTGCGAGGCGAAGCGGGCGTGAAGGGCGAGGGCGGCACCCCCGGCCTCTTCAACGGCGCTCACGATTTCGTGGATCAGGACGCGGTCTGGCGCGAGTCCGACGCGGGTCTTGACCGTCACCGGCAACGGCGAGGCGGCGCGCATGGCGGCGACGATCCGCCCGATCAGCCCGGGCTGGGGCATCAGGGCTGAGCCGCAGCCGTTGGCGATGATCTTCCGCACGGGACAGCCGGCGTTGATGTCGATGGCCACGAAGCGCCCGGTCCGCCAGACGGCCGCCGCCGCCGCCGCCATCGCCTCCGGTTCGGAGCCGTAGAGGTGGGCGACCACGGGGCCTTCGTCGGGAAGCGTCTCCAGCAAATGCCAGGTCTTGTCGGATGCACGCAGAAGGCCCGTGGCGTTGACCATCTCGGTGTAGGTCAGCGCCGCTCCGAAGGCGTGCGAGACGCGGCGCATCGCCGCATCGGTGAAGCCCGCCATCGGCGCGAGCAGGACGGGCCGGACGGATGGAGAGGCGGGATTCGGAGGAAGGAATGGAATCATGGGGAGTGCTCAAACAGGTCCAGTTGACCCGAGACGATAATCTTGCGACCGTTGACGGTTTCGGGGTCCGAGGTGTCGTAGACGCAGAATTTGACGCCGGGAAAATGGCGGGAGAGGACGGTGCGGATATAGGCTTCGACAGCGGCGACGTTGGCGGGGTCGTCATCGGAAAAGCCGACGCTGATGGGACGGCGGAGCGTCCGGTC
>JBIJDW010000015.1:0-21222 GCA_044343885.1 Kiritimatiellia bacterium | reverse complement strand
GCCAGACGCTGCAAACAGTCCGGTATGCACTGGCGCTTCAAAAATGCAGCAGCCATGTGCGCACTCGTCTCACGCTTCCGATCCAACCTCGCGGCCGCCTAACCATCAACTAAAGTGAATCGCACCCGGCCCGTCCCGTCCCTTGTCTGCCGCTCCTGCGGAGCGACCCGATCCGCCACGCGGTGCCACCGGCTACCGCCGGAAGGCGGACCTTCAGCCGTTCCATGCGCCTCTCCATTTGGGTCGCCTCTTCCTCACACGTCGGTCTCGATCTTCTCCAGCGGATCCTTCGCCCAGATGCAGGTATTGGCCGTGGCATTGCCCGCGTATCGTGCCCAGCGCGCGGCGTTGCCGATCACCTTCTGCACGTTCGCATTGTGGTAGATGGGGTAGGTTTCGTGGCCGGGGCGGAAGTAGAAGACTTTTCCCTTGCCGCGTTGCCAGCAGCAGCCGCTGCGGAAGACCTCGCCGCCAGCAAACCAACTGATGAAGACTACATCGTCCGGCGTGGGGATGTCGAAGAACTCGCCATACATCTCCGTGTGTTCCAGCTCGAAGAAGTCGCCGATACCCTCCGCAATCGGATGTCCGGGGGTGATCACCCACAGGCGTTCCTTCTCGCCCGCCTCGCGCCAGCGCAGGTTGCCGGTGGTGCCCATCAGCTTGCGGAAGATCTTGGAGTGATGCCCGGAATGGAGCACGATCAAGCCCATGCCACGTTCCACCACGTGCCGGTGGACCCGCTCCACGATCTCGTCGCTCACTTCGCCGTGGGCGCAATGTCCCCACCAGGTCAGGACGTCGGTGTTGGCCAACACCTCTTCGGTCAGACCGTGCTCGGGGTCGTCCAGCGCCGCCAGCCGGGTGATGCAGCCCTGCTTCTGCAGCGCGTCGGCAATGGTCTTGTGCATGCCGTCGGGGTAGATCTTCTTGATGTGTTCGTGGGTCCGCTCATGGCGGAATTCGTTCCACAGGGTCACGCGGATCTTGGTATTAGACATGGACTTTTCTCCTGTTCGTTGTCGGTTACTTCTTGAAACGGATTTCGCGCCCCTCGGCCGCACTGCGGTAGAGGCCGTCGAGGATCATCTGCACACGGACACCGTGCTCGGCCGTGGCCAGCGGTTCGCGGTTCTGCAGGATGCTGTCGATGAAGTCGTGGTAGGCGCTGGGAGGTTGCGTCACGGCCTGATCCAGCACTTTGGTGTAGAGGTTGCCGCCCTCCTCGGTGTAGATTTCGGCCGTGAAGTCGTACGTGCCGTTGCGGTTTTTCTGCACCAGACCACCCTTGTCGCCGTAGAGCGAGGTGACCATGTGTTCGTTCTCGTTGTTGTTGAGCGCCCACGAGGCCTCGACGATCAGTGTGGCGCCGTTGTCGAACTTCACGATTCCGGCGGCGAGATCCTCGACGGAGTAGTGCTTCTTCTGCTCGATGGCCTTGCGCGCGGCGATGACGTTATAGGTGCTGCCGCTGACCGAAACCGGGCGGGGGTGCCCCATCAGCCACAGGGCCAGATCAATGCGGTGCACGCCCAGATCGATCAGCGGTCCGCCGCCCGCCAAGTCCTTGTTGCCGAACCACCCGCCAAACCCCGGCATGCCGCGCCGGCGGTGCCAGACGGTGCGGCCGAAGTAGATGTTGCCGATCAGGCCGGAGTCGACCTGCTGCTTAAGCGCAAAGCTCATGGCGCTGAAGCGGTAGGAGAAATTGATCGCCAGTTTCTTGCGGCACGTCACGGCCGTTCGCTGCATGGCCAGCGCCTCCGACAGCGTCATGGCCATGGGCTTCTCGCACAGCACGTGGCACCCGGCCTTCAGCGCCGCGAGGGTGAGCGGCGCATGGAACTTGTTCGGCGTGGCTACGCTGACCACGTCCAAACCGGCATGCTTCAGCATGTCCTGCGCGTCCGTGTAGGTCTGCGGCACTTTGAATTCAGCCTGCGCTGCCGCCAGTCGCCCTTCGTCCAAATCCGCCACCGCCACCAGCTCGCACGCGGGGTGGCTCTGATACCCGTGTATATGTCCGCGTCCCATGCCGAGACCAATGACGCCGCATCGCAACTTTCGATTCGTCGTTTTACGCATACTGGATTTCCTTCCTTCGCTTTTCTGCCAGACCCATAACAGACAAAACAGACAAAACCTGCACGCTTATCCCTTGCATTGGGGACATCATTATGTATAATTTATACAAGTTCAACTGGTAAATCAGGGATTGAACCGAAAATATATGGACAAAACATGTAATATTCCACAAGCCGATTCAGCGGCGGCTGTCCATCACTTGACGCAACAGACACTGGCCGCGCTCGTACACCGGATCGCTTCCGGTGACATGAGCGGTGTGCATATTCCGGTGGCCACGCCGTTGTTTTGCGACCGTGGCAAGGGGAGTCATTACCACTCCCGCCCTGAGCTGTTTCTGCAGGTCAGCGGCGCTTCGCGCATGCGACTGACGACCGGTCTGGTTGCTTGCGAAGCGCCCGGGCTCCTGCTGATTCCCCGGGGTGTGGCGCACCACGAGTCGGCCGATTCCACGACGTCGCCGTTCTGCAATCTGGTCTTCATGCATGGCCCCGGCTATTTCAGTTATCACGCAGGCTTGTCCTGTGGGACATCGCATGGGGGCATCACGTCGATCAGGATCGGCGGATCGTGCAACGTCGCGCATGTCTATGGCAGCCAGCTCTATGGCTATCTGAGCGAGGCGGCTGATTTTGTGGCCGCCGGTCATCCGGTGTCTCATCCGGTGGTGCAGGGTCTGCTGCTGACCCATCTGGGGCTGTTGCAGGTCATCGTCGAGCAAACCGCGCAGCGCCCCCGGAGCACGGAATCGGCCTTGGTGTCTCGCTGCCGTCGTCTCGTCCAGGAACAATTGACGGATACACGTCTTTCCGTGCAGCACCTGGCCGGCCAGTTGCGCTGCACGCCGGACTATCTCTCCAACCGGTTCCACCGCGATGGCGGCGTACGGTTGACCGCGCATGTCAACCATGAGCGCTGCCACCTGGCCCGGCACCTGCTGCGCACAACCCAGTGGAATATCAAGGAGATCGCCGTGCGCTGCGGCTATGCGGACCCCGGCTACTTCTCGCGCGTCTTCTCCCAACTGGAAGGCGTCAATCCCCGGGAGTTCCGCACCGCCGAAGTGCGGCGGGAGACGGGCGGCAGCGGGACGATGAGCCTGAAAGCCAGCCGCGCGGCTTCGCCTCGAAGAAACGATGAGGCAACTTGAAGTTATGGACGAGGACCATCTACGGAAAGTCGAATACACCCATCTGTTTTAGGTAAGAGTTGAACAAAACAGGGCGGTGTTTTAGTGTTCGCTTGCATTTCCGTGGCACGTGCTGTATGTTTGTTGACGGAAATGGGAGGTTTCTCATGAAAAGGACGGCTGATCAGAATCTCTTGGCTTGGTATCAGAAATCCGGACGCAAACCCTTGGTAATCCGTGGCGCACGGCAGGTGGGCAAGTCCACGCTGGTTCGGAACTTTGCGCACGATCATGGCATCGATCTGGTGGAGGTCAATTTGGAAAGAAATCGCCGGCTTGATGCTCTTTTCGCGGCGCAGAAACTTACAGACATCTGCCGGGAAATTGAATTCATCACGGACAAATCCCTGTCGGCTGATGGCACCAAGCTTCTGTTCCTCGATGAGATTCAGGCGACGCCGGCTGCCATTCCCTGTCTGCGGTATTTCTACGAGGAAATGCCTCAATTACCTGTCGTCAGCGCCGGATCGCTGTTGGAGTTCGTGCTGGCCAAGCACAATTTCGAAATGCCTGTTGGAAGGGTGGATTATCTATTTCTCGGTCCGATGAGTTTCCGGGAATACCTTTTGGCTCATGGTCAGGATCGGCTCCTCGGCTTGATCGACGGCTTCGCGTGGAATGACACGTTTCCTGATGCGGCTCACGACAGACTGCTGGACGCGCTCCGCGAATTTTTCGTTGTTGGTGGCATGCCGGAAGCGGTAGCGAAATCGGTTGAAGACCCCGATATCGGAAAGGTCCTGGATGTACAGGCCTCGATTTGCGAAACCTATCAGGACGATTTCGGTAAGTATGCGCGCGACAGCCAGCTTGCGCTCCTCCAGAACCTCTTTCGTTATGTCCCGGTGAACGCGGGTGCCAAGGTCAAGTACGCCGGTATTGACCCTCATCGTCCGGCACGACAGGTGCGAGAGGCGATCGACCTCCTAGTCAAAGCAGGAGTTCTCTATCGCGTGACGCATTCCGACGCATCAGGAATGCCGCTGAACGCTGGCGCCGATCCCAGTCGCTTCAAGCTCTACTTTCTCGATGTTGGTCTGCTGAACTTTCTGTGCGGAACCAAGCATATCCCTCCCGAAGCGATACGGCAGATGGAGTTCATCAACAAGGGCAACGTCGCCGAGCAGTTTATTGCGCAACACGTGTACTACGGCGGCCGCGTGAACTGCGCGCCTGAACTGTTCTACTGGTTACGGGAAGGCAGGACTGGAAATGCGGAAGTGGATTTCCTGGCTGCGGATGATCGTGGCATCCTGCCCATCGAGGTGAAAGCCGGTCAGAGTGGCAGCCTGAAGTCCTTGCACCAGTTCGTGTTGTGGAAGAAAACAGACCGGGCGGTGCGCTACGATCTCAACAAGCCGTCCCGACAAACCGTGGTGTGTGCTGCGGATCGCGGAGACGGCATCGCGGCTGTTGAGTTCGCCATGACATCATTGCCGCTCTATATGGTGCACCGTTCCGATCTTTGGTAGCACCGATAAACCCATGGAAAGGCAAAGGAATAACTATGATCTATGACCAACTGATTGACCGTCGTGACACTTTCATCGGCCCCCGGCACTGGCTGGGCAACCTGCGCTGGATCGCGGAAGAGGTGGATGCGGCTGGCTGCTTCGTGTTCCGGACCGCTCCGATCAATGCCAGTGAGTGCGACCAGTGGAAGGTGGCCTTGCTGGAGGCGGGCGCGTTCAGCGACATCGCGATGGATGAGGAGAAGAAGAAAGCGGGATCCCCGGCGGCGAACCGGGAGCCACCCTCAGCGGTGAGGACTTTCTTCGGCCTGAAAGTGGACGGTATCGGAAAGCCGGAAACGTGCGCCTACCGCCCGGACGGCGTCGAAATCGTTGCGGGGTCGGGCCGGCTCTCCCTGTTCCTTCCGTATGAGCGCTACGGGGCCGTCGTGGAAGGGACGCTTGCGCCGGATGCCAGGCTGGCATTTCTGTCCCGCGCAGAGACCGGCCGCTATGCGGCGGCGCACATTCGCTTTTCCGTCGAACACACGCCGGGGCGCATCCTTTGGAATGATGGCGCCTATACGGTGGTCTTTCGCTATGCGGGACAACTGAAGTCGCACGAGGGCGGTGGCTGTGACCTCGCTGCCGCGGCGGATGGAACCCTGCGTCTGGCGGTGGCTTTCCACGTGAACAAGGGACAGGCGCTGGCCGAGGCGGAGGCGCTGTTCTCCGATCCCGCCGGCGTGCGGAGCGAGAGTCGGACGGCGTGGGAGGACTATCTGGCCTCGTGTCCCGTGGCGCGTTTCCCCGGCGGCTACACCTGGAAGAAGCCCGACGGAACGGCCGTCGCCTACTCTGCCGATGAGATCGTGCGGCGCCAGTACTGGCAATGGTGCGTGACGCTGGTCAACGTGTATGACCTGCCATTCAACGATCTCAAGGCTTACGTGGCGCCGGACAAGACGATCTGGTTCGGCGTCTGGATCAACGACGGTGGCGAGGCGCTGTTCGGGCTGGCGCACACCAACCGGCACGGTTTGGCGCGCCAGTGCCTGATCGAGTATGTGCGTACCGCCGTTGGCGCGGACGGGACGGTGTGCTGGTACCTGCATGCAACTGGCGTCAGATGTCTTGGAAACCCCGGTGACTCGGGCTTTTTCTCGCATGGCGTGCCGATGTTTGTCACGGCGCTCGCAGAATATGTGGAACAGACCGGCGACCTGTCGATTCTGGACGAGTCGGCGGGGGCGGGTGGCACCGTATGGGAAAAAGTCCGGCGATACCTGCGCAACGTCTATGAACACCGCGACCTCGATAACGATGGAATGGTCGAGTGGCGCAACCTCTGGGAAGGCGGCTCGGACGACAAGGTCGGCTGTTTCTTCAGCCAGGCCAACTTGAAAGAGTGGATCTATACCGTGACCACGCAGGAACCTGAGGTTGTGGCGGAGTTCTACCGGCAGAACCAGCGACCGCAGACGAATTTCTATGAAACGAATTTCTTCCTGAGTGCGCTGCGCGCGCTGGAGCGGATGGCCCGGTTGAAGCGGGACGACGCCACCGCCCGCACCGCCAGTGAGCGTTTTGCGGCCACCTGCGCCATGGTGGAGAGCCGCCACTGGCACGAGCAGGATGGTTTCTACTACGACTGGGATGTCACGGCCGGGAAGCTGATCCGCGTCAAAAACCACGACGCGTTCTACCTGCCCTATTATCTTGGCAACTCGGCGCGCGCCAAACGGCTTTTCGAGCATCTGGACAATCCGGAGGAGTTCGCGTTGCTCTACACGCCGACCCTGGCGAAGAACGAGGCGGGCTTTCGGCCGCACGGCTATTGGAGCGGTGGCCACTGGCCGCGCGAGATGGTCTATATCGCCCGCTCGCTGGCGGCGTGCGGTCGGCGCGAGGCGGCCGTGGAATTGCTCATCAAGGCCATCTGCTGTGCATCGGGCAAAGTCATACCCGAGAACCTGAACCCGATCACCGGCGAAGATGCCACCCACGTGACCGGCATGGCGTACAATGCGGTGAACGTGCTCGAGTTGGTGAAGCTGGCGCCGTAGTCGGACGAGGCGCTTGCAAAACCTTCTTCGTCGGTTCTGCAAGCGCAGTATTCAGAAGCCAGAATTCAGTATTCAGAATGGGAACCCTCTCTCGGGCAACGTGTACAATTATTCTGACTCCTGACTCCTGAATTCTGTATTCTGAATTCTGTATTCTGACTTCTCTCTTGCAAACACCCCAGCGGGGGTTTTGCAAGAGCCTCAGACGTCAATCCAGCTCGATCACCACCGTGCGCAGGGCGGGGTTGAGGAGCGTGCGGTTGACTTCGAGCAGGGCGGGGTAGAGCTCGGGAGGCAGGAGCGCGGGCGCGGTCTGGATCCGGCGGTCGTAGCGGAGGGTGCGGGCGCCGTCGGCGGCGGTCTCGAGGCGGCTGGTGCCGGTGACCGATCCGGCGTCGCCGGGGAGCGTCAGCGCGACGGCGGGGGGCTGCACGGGGATGTGAGCCGCGAGGCCGACCGGCAGGGTGACCGCGCAGGTCCAGAGGTGGTCGCCATCGGCGCCGAGGAGCATGGGACTGAACCGGCGATCGGCGCGCAGGGGGACGGCCGCCGACGGGACGTCGGGGAGGATGAGGGTCAGAGCCTTGCCGTCGCGCACGGCGTAACGTGCGGCCCGCACGGTGAAGGTGCGGAAGCCGGGATAGGCGTCGAGATCGGTCACGAGGTCGCCGACCGCTTCGGCCGAACGGGAAATCCCGCCCACGAGTTCGAGGTGGTGGCGGCGGCGCTCTTCGGGCGGCATCTCGGCGTATTGCCTCCGGAAGAGGCCGCAGGCGGGGCCGAAATACCAGTTGGTGACGGTGATCCGGGCGGCGCCGTCGGCGTCCAGCGCCAGATGCCAGTCGGATCGGGATCGGTCGTGGAATGCGGGAGCGGTCTCCACGCGCGTCTCGCGGCCGTCCAGCATCAGCAGGGGATGGTCCTCAAAGGCCGTCGTGCCGAGGACGCTGTATTGGTCGCCATCGCCCAGATAGAGCGGCGCGGCATCGGTGGAACGGCCGAACAGGCGGGCGAGCAGGCCCGGTCGGCGATGGACCCGGACCAGCGCTTCGCTAAAGCCGGCGATGCCTTCAAACGGGCGCGCGGCGGCGTAGAGGGAAAGGGGGCGCTGGCGCAGGGGATTCACCAAGACGGGTTCGGCGTCAAAGCCAGCGGCGCGGAGCATGGTGGCGAGGAGGATGCAGCGATCGGCGCTGTGGCCATAGCCTTCGGCGAGCGTCTGGTCGGCGGGAGAGACGGCGCGCCCGGCTGGCAGGGCCATGAAGGTGGGGCCGGCGGGGCGAATGGTTCGCAGCACGAAGTCGCGGATGGCGAGCAGGGCGGCGTCGGACGAGCCCGCCTCGTGGGCGAGGACGCGAGCTTGGGCCGTAGCGGCGGTCTGGCCGCGCATGGCGCGTGCGAAGGCGGCGCGGGTTTCGGCGAGTCCGGCATCGGGGGCACCGGCTGCGGCGAGGAGGGTCGGCTTGAAGGTCCAGCCCGGCGGCAGGCCCGGTTCGCGGATGATGGCTGCCTGCGGTCCGGCGACCCAGCGCCGCACGGTGCGGCCGGCCTCCGCGTCAGTCGTTTCAACGAGCGATTCGGCGTGGAAGGTGCGGGTGTCGAGAGCGAGGTCGGCGGGTGCGGCGATCTCGATCGTCTCGCGGGTGACGGGGTCGAAGCCGCCGAACACGGTCTGGATCGTGAAGCGGGGGGCGTCGCGCTGCGTGACGCGGGTCACGGCGGTGATGACGCTACCGGTCTCGACGCCCGGGAGATTGACGACGAGCGTCTTCGCGGCGGGATAGCGGGGGGCGCCGCCGACCCACGGGGCGTCCATGCGGTTGATCTCCTTGCCGTTCACGCTGAACACGGTGCCGTTGGCGTTGGAGACGGTGGCGCTGACCAGCTCGGCGGTCTGCCAGGCGGGGTTGTAGCCGATCATCAACTCGGAGCATTTCTTCTTGCCGGCATAGGTGAGCACCTGGGTGACGCGCGTCTCGGTGCGGGTCCACGAGCGGCTGTCGGCGAGGTCGTAGCGGGTGAGAACGTCCAGCACGCGCACGTCGGGCCGGGCGGAGCCGCCCGTGGCGGCGAACGCCGGACGCCGGCGCGAAGCCACCTCCATCTCCTGGAGCGACGCGCGGAGGCCGAGATACTCGGCGGGGGTGAATTCAGGCTGCTCGATGCGGTAATTCAGGGCGCCGCCGAGACGGCCGTCCCCGGCGGTGGTGACGAGGCTGAAGTGAACGCCCGGGCGGGTGAGGCGGGTCGCTTCGGGGATGCGCAGAGGCGTGCCGAGGGCGGCGCGCACGCGGATCGAGACCGTCTCCTCGACCCCGCAGGCGACGCCCGTTTCGAAGGTGTATTTGCGCTCCGGGAGACCCGTCTGGCCGACAACGAAATTCACGTAGCCAAGGGAGACGCCGAGCCACGGCAGGTTGGCGAGATCGATGCCGTCGCCGCGGACCGGCCAGTTGATGACGCGGCAGGTGAGTCGGACTGTCAGGGGCTGCGCCGTGTCACGGAGATCCTCGGGGAGGATGGCGCAGTCGAGCAGCTCCGCGCCGGAGAGGCGGGCTTTGATGACGCCCTCGAAAAACGTGCGGCGCTCGTCGGGCGGCATGCGGACGAGGTGGTTACGATACGTAGTGTCGTTGATGCCGTCGAAGCGAAGTTCGGAGCGGAGGGTGAGGGTGCCCGCAGCGTCCGCCTCGCCCTCCGAGGCGATGTGCAGCAGGTTACTGGCGGCGGGGACGACGGGCGAGACGCGCAGGGGGTCTCCTGCGGGCGTGGCGACGAGATAGCTGCGGTTGCAGAGAGAGGAGGGGAGCATGTCCCGGGTGTTCTCGTCGGTGGGGTCCATCAGGATGTAGGGATTGGCGGCGTCGGCCGGTTCGCGTGCGGCGGCGACGATGGCATGGTTGAAGAAGGGGAGGGGGACGTCGGGATCGAGCTTGGCGCCGGCATGGATCAGGACGGGAAACGCCTCGATGCCGTTCAGGCGCAGCAGCGTGACGAGCAGGGCGGCCTTGTCGCGGCAGACGCCGTAGCGGTTGGTGAAGGTCATCGAGACGTCGTGCGGCTCATAACCGGGCGCCACGGCTTCGTCGGTGATGCCCATGTAGCGGATCTGCTGCGAGACAAAGGTGAAGATGCGGCGGATCCGCTCGGAGCGGATATCGGCCCCCGCAACGAGGCGGCCGACGGTCTCGGCCATTTCGGGGACGGTGGTCTCGATGCGGGGCTTGGAGAGGTTCCAGTACCAGCGGGAGACGGTGGGCCAGTCGGCCTGGGTGCTGAGCAGGAGGCGTTGCACCTGGGTGTGCATCGGGGGCATGTCGGGCTCTTCGAACATGCGGGGGACGTTGCGGACGGCCCAGCGGTGGCGGATGCGTCCGTCGGCGAGGGTTTCGGTGGTGGCGGCGACGGTGTTGGAGACGGGTGCCCGGAGCGCCTGGTGGACGAGCGGCAATCCGGGCGGGGACACGACCTCGTAATCGAATGCGAGGATGGGCGAGGTGTATTCGATGACCGAGAAGTCCGACCAGGCGTTGGGCACGCGGGCCTTGTGCGTCGTGCGGCGGGTGAGGATGTGGAGGGTGTCGCCGACCTCCAGACCGGGGATGGAGAGGGAGAGAACCTTGTTGTTGGGGTCGAAGATATTGGAACCCATCTGGCCGGACTCGATCATCACGCGGCTCTGGCGGGCGACATCCACCGAGATCACGCGTCCGTCGGGCTTGTAGATTTCGGCGCGGACGACGGTAGCGGTGCCGTAGGAGACGTTGAAGCCGATCGAGCGCGAGCCGACTTCGCGGCGGCCCTTTTCGGTCAGGATCGTGACATACTCGTCGTCCCACGACTCGCCGGTGCCGTCGGGGTTGTATTGCTCGTGGACGAGATTGTAGATCAGCACCGTGTCGGCGTCGGGAAACCGCTCGCGCGTCACGGCGGCGGCCTCGGCGATCACCGCCGCAGGGTCACGCAGCACCGGCTCGGCCCGACCGATGGCGACGATCAACAGGGACACGGCGATCACGACGGACAAGAGCTTGATGTTTTTCATAAGACGCCCGGAATAACGGTTGAGGGTTGATGAACAGGTCGGTCAGTATACACGGACCTGCGGATAAAAGGAAACTCCGATCTTCAGCGGGGCAAGAGTCTCCCTGTTAATAACTTTTTTCGACTTTAGATTTTCCCCATTGCGCACATTCACCCTATTGTGATAAATTAAGTATACGAAATGGAAATCCTCTCTCGTGTGAGAGCAAGGATTGTAGAACTTGAACAGCGGAGGATAAACATGTGTAACAAGAAACGGTTGGGTCAAACCGCCGCCCGCTTATTGGTGGGCATGGCAGTCGGACTCGCTGGCGGCGCCTTTGCGGCGAACAGTATTGTTCCAGTCGATTGGAACGTGACGCCCCTAACGGGCGGTGCCTATCGCGAGACATTCGAGACGAATCTAACGTGGAGTGGCCAGGCTGTTACCACAGCAACCACCAACTCGCGTGTGACCGTGGCGACGCCGAGCCGCGCTAACACGTGGTTTGGCGAGGCTACTACCAAAGCGATGAAGATTCCAGACGACGCCAGCTACACCAATACGCTGAAGTATGGGGACAACAGCAGCGTCTCGTTTGCAGCCAGCAACGTGTTTGTGGATATGCGCATCCAGTTCACGGCATTTGAAGGCACACCGCCTACCGATGCCAAGTTGGCGGTCTTCGTGAGCACGACGAACCTGATCCACGTTGTCCATAACGATGGCACCACCACCAATACATG
Source organism: Kiritimatiellia bacterium (assembly GCA_044343885.1). Taxonomy (GTDB): domain Bacteria; phylum Verrucomicrobiota; class Kiritimatiellia; order RFP12; family JAAYNR01; genus VGWG01. The sequence continues at coordinate 9,661 of JBIJDW010000015.1, read as the reverse complement.
GCCAGGCAACAATCTGCTCTCCGCGTGGCATCAGTTGACCGTGCGGTTGCAGAAAGACGGCAAGTGCGCCGTGCTGCTGGATGACGTCACGGTGACGAATAACCTGACTCCGGTGGGAGGATTATCAGTCACGACATTGAACTCGCTCGAGTTCGCGAACAGCGGCTATGTGGACGATCTCTACGTCAGTCACGGCAATCCTCAGGCTTACCCAGGCACCACCGATCCGGTCCCCGTGGCAGCCGCTCTGTTCGCAGGCGACACTTCGGTGGCCGCCTGGTTGGCTGGGAAGCTGGCAGATACATCACTGACTGCAGGCGCGACCTTCACCGGTTTCGATCAGGCGGATATGGACGCCGCCTACCTGCTCAATAAGCTGGATGGCACGGCGTCTGCTGCCACAGCCCCCACCTACACCTTCGGCGCGGTATCGGTCGATGTGGTTTCGGCTACCGAAGTGAACGTGAATTGCTCCCTGACCGTGACAGGCGGAACGGGAACGTTGACCGGCCGCAAAATCCAGTTGCTCGGGAAGGGCACGATCGGCGGTACGTGGGCGGCCATACCGGGTAAGGTTGTCACCGCGCCAACGTACAGCTCTGAGGTAATCACGGTCCCCTTCACCGGGATCGATTCCACGAGCTACAAGTTCTTTAAGGCACAGATCGTCGAGATCTAATTCCAAAGGAATAATACTATGAAACAGATACTTTCACTCTTGTTTGGCGTCGTCCTGGCCGCAACGGCTTTCGGCGACACGCTGGGAACGCTGACGCTGACGGCCTCCACCACGGGGCCAGATCGGTATGCGGATGGGTCGCTGGTTCTGGCTGGCGAAACCTACCTATTGGTCTATGTGAACGAGGGCGCCACGTTTGGGGGCGTCAGGACCGATGGAACACTGGTTAATACAAATGTCAACACGATTGCCACAACCGGCACGGCGACGAAGGATGCGCGGTGCGGCATGGTGGCGATCTCCTACCCTGCGTCCCTCTACCCCGCATCGGGTAAATGGGCGCTGGTGCTGCTCGACACCCGCAATGTCAATGGCGTGGGCGGGCTGGTTGTCGGTGTGAGCGAGGTGACGGACGGCGTCAACCTGGGCACGGCGAAGAACAGCATGGGTCCGGGTGCCCTAGTTGCGCAGGCTGAAGCGGGCGAAGGTCTGGCGGTCACGGGCCGAGCCAAGCTTCCCGACGGCGTGACGCCCCCCGTGATCTCATCCATCGAGCCGACCGCAAACGGCACCAAAATCAGGGTGGCAAACGTCGATTCGACCGTCCCTTACAACGTGGAGACGACCACCGATCTCGCGTCTGACTGGAGCGTCTCGGGTGCGGGTCGCAGCCTGCAAGTGTCCACGCATGGCGTTGCCGGCGGCAGCGAAATCGCAGCCACCGTGACGGCCCCTGCGGCCGAAGCTCGGTTCTTCCGTGTCGTCATCAACGCTGCTGAATAGAGCGCCAACTGAAAACGAAAAGGAACATTACCATGAAAAGAAGTCTAATCCTGATGGCAGCCGTCACGGCCGCTGGTTTGGCACTCGCCGATCCGCCGGTGATTAATGGAAACAGTGTTGGCTTGGTTGAAGTAACGGTCCCCACGACCGGATCCAAGATTCTCAGCGTGCCGTTCGAGAGGCCCTTGGGCTCTGCCGCACAGCCGGGTGTCTTGAGCGAATTGATCGCCACCAACGGTCTGAAGGGTGCCGAGAATGCGGCAGACGCCGATCAGATCGTGGTGCTGACCCAGGCCAACGTCGGCGGCAACATGACCAACGTCTACTACTATTACTGGTACCAGGCGGATGTCGGTTGGATGCCCCATCAGACGAAGGTGCTGGGCGGCAACGTTGTGGTGATCACGCCTCCTGATGCGGACGCCTTCCAACTCGCACGCGGCAAGGGATTCTGGCTGGTGCGGCCTACTGGTGCCTCGGGAACTAAGCTCTACGTTACGGGGCAGATCCCGTCGTCAAGCGCCTCGGTCACGCTGAAAGGGAACAACACCTTCACGCTGATCGGCTTTGGCGCGCTGGATAACCGAGACATCAATGATGCTGGCGTCAACTGGGCAAGTCGGTACGACGGAGGCGCGCTGGGGCAGGATCAGTTGCGTCTCGTCTCGGATGCGGGTGTGATGAGCACCTACACGTACTGGGGTGCTCCTGATAACCTCTGGCTGACCCCCGCCGGCACGACTAACACCGTGACGATCAAGCCCGGCGAGGGATTCTGGTACCTCCGTCGTGCCCCGTCGGACACGACGTTCACCCCCGTTGTCATCCCGGCCCAATAAAAGGAGAGAGTGAACATTATGAAAAAAGCATTGATGGTGGCAATTTTAATTGGCATGGGCTGGGTTTCGGCCTCGCATGCCGTGATAATCTCGTGGTCTGCGTTGGTGGATGTGGAGGAATTTGTGGTGACCGGTCAGATGTCCGCGCAGCTATACTTTGTGACGGACGGGAGCTGGGAGGCTGGTTCCGGATTTTATAGTGGGGGGGTGCTGAATCCGAGATTCGAGGCCGTGGGTGCCAAGGTCAGCGGACGCCCGATCTCGGAATCCGGTGGCACGGTCAGTGTCCGCGAACAGACGACCACCGACAGCGCCGACAGAAGCGCCGGCGGTGCTTACTATGTTGTGGTGTTCGACGGCGCTGGTGATGCCTGGCGCAGTAACGCATCCATAGCGTGGAATGATTCAAGCTATGTCACGTTCGATGCGATGAACCCAGCGAACCTGCTGTTGATCGGCGGAACAACGAGCGGGACCCAATGGGGGCTCGTCCCCGAGCCTAACACCTTTGCGCTTCTGGCATTGGGTGCCGCGGCGCTGGCCGCGCGACGGCGCAGGAAGCTGTGAAGGGTCTGAACGAAGGATGAAACAAGAGGCGACGCCGATCGGCGTCGCCTCTTGCTTTCTGCGTGCTTGCAAAGCGCGGCGGCAATCGGGTAAACTGACGCCTTAGCAGCACAAGTGCGTTTTCACTTCCATTGCGTGGGATTATCATGCGGTGGCGATGACGGGAGGTTCACATGTTGCCGTTTAAGTCTTGCACGCCGGAGCGACGTCGGTTGGATGCCCGTGTTTCGTTTGCTGTCGGAGTCGGCGTGTTTCTCTTTTATCTGGTGACGCTGTCACCGGGGGTTTTCCCCGGCGAGTCGGGGTATCTCGTGGCGCAGAGTTATGGACTGGAAGAGAGTGGACTTCCGTTGCGGCCGCTGTTCACTTGGCTGACCCATGCCTGGGCCTCGATTCCTCTCTTCAGCCTCGCACTTCGGATGAATCTGTTCAGCGTGGTCTGCGTTACTCTTGCCGCCGTGTTGCTCTACCGCCTGACCGCATTCTTTATTTACGAAGTGATTTATGACGATCAGGCGGAGGACCACGCCGAATCGTTGTCCTGGACCTCCGGCGTGCTGGCGGTGGTGGCGACCATGACGAGTGTGCCGGTGTGGCAGGCGGCGACGCGGCTGCGTCATGAGGGATTCGTCCTGTTCCTGCTCCTGCTGTGCGGGTCGGTGTTGATGACGTACGCCAAGACAGGGATCCGCATCCTCCCATACGTGGCCGCGCTGCTCTATGGGCTGTGCCTCCCCGAATCGGCGATTTTCGTCACCTTCGCACCGATCTTTGTGCTAGCCGCTGTGATGACGCTGTGGAAGAGCGACCGGTTGTCGGTCGCGGCGATCGGCTGGATGGTGGTGTGGGCTGCGGTTGGCATGACCCTTGTCTACTGGGCGTCCGGGAGCGGCTACCTGCAGAGCGTGTCGGGACAGGCTGAGGGATACAAGAAGGTTTTCAACGTGGTGGTCTCCATGTGGAAGCAGCAGTACCAAGAGTTGCGCAGTCTCCTGCCGAGCGAGGGTTGGATCCTGATGCTGCTGTTGGGGACGGTTCCCTGGCTAGCCACTGTGCTGGCCGCGCCGACGGCGCTCAATAACGAGCGAAAATGGAGCCTCTACATCTTTTATGTGATCATGACGGTGCTGGTGATCGGCTCCCTCCTGAATGTGTCGATGTCGCCGTGGAGCCTGTACCGCACGCGCGGCGGGCTGCCTGTGGTGTCGGCCGCCATGGTCGGCATGCTGGCCGCCTTGATGTGCGCCATCTGGCAGTTGCTGTGGCGGGCGCGGCCATCCGAGCGCCGGGGCACGCCGTCATCGTTCACGCTCCTGGCGGGCCAGTGGATGGGCAAGTTGCTGATCTGGCCTGTCCTGGTTGCGGTCGTGGTTGCCGCCGCGATCAATGCCGCCGAGGCGAATGGCCGTCGCGGTCTGTTTGCGGACCGGTTCGCCGGCATGATTCTCGACCGGCTCGGCGACCGCGAGTGGATGGTCACAGACGGCTCGTTTGATGCGCATTTGCTGGTCGAGGCGCGCGTGCGCGGCAAGAAGCTGTTTCTGATCGGCTTGCAGAAGGACATCAACAAGCCGTTCCAGCAGGCGCTCAAGAATGAGGTGGAGAAGCGGAAGCTGTTTGCGGCGGCGGACATGACGCGCATCCGCAACACGATTGATCTGGGCATTTTGCCGTTCATTCAGGATTGGTTCATGACCGACTCCGACATTGGGGCCAAGGTTGCGGTCTTCAGCGTTCCCGATCTGTGGTACGGCGCGGGCCTCAATCCGGTATCGGAATATCTCTTCTTCGGCGGCAAGAAGGTGATCGATCAGATCAAGCCGAGCGAGCTACTGCCGAAATACGAGGCGTTTTGGGACGAGGCCGACCGGCTCCTGCCGCGGGTACACACGGACGAGGCCGATCGCGATCAGATTGAGCGTTATTCGGCCTACCTGCGCCGTCATGTCGGTTTCCTGGGCAACAATCTGGGCGTGCTGTTCGAGGAGGTAGGCGCCGACCAGGAGGCCTACGCGGTCTACACCCGCATGCGCCGGTTCGACCCCGACAACGTGAGCGTCCTATTCAACCGGTTTGAGATGATCCGCCGCGGCCTGCATCCCGAAGACCGCGAGGCGGTTGAAAAAGAGATGAAGGACATGGTCGGTAGCCTCAAACAGCGGTATTCGCTGTGGTCACTTTCGCGGTATTACGGTTATGTGCGATCGCCCGAGCTGTTTGCGCGTCTGGGGTGGAGCTGGGCCATGTCGGGGCAGATGGGCGCAGGGTTGGCCGGAATCCGGCGGGCGATGGATCTGCTCAAAGACACTGAGCGTGACGCGCTGATGGCGACGCTGGCATCGATGTACGCAATGAGCGACAACCGCGAGAAATCGGTTGAAATATACGAGGACCTGCTGAAGAAAGATCCGGCCAACCGCCAGGCGATGTTGTCTTTGGCCCGCATGGCGATTCAAGAGGGGCAGTTGGATACGGCCCGGAGTTGGATGGACAAGGCGAGCGCACTCGGCGTGTCGAGCGGGATGTCGATGGGACTTGAATTCGCCGCGCTGCATCTGGCGTCGGGCAATCTGATCGACGCGCGGCTGCTGTTGCAGCAGGTCACCGACAGTCAGCCTCAGAACCTGCAAGCCTGGGCGATGCTCTGTGTGGTGCAGATTCAGCAGAACCAACTGGAAGATGTCGAGCGGGTGATCTTGCCTCGCATGATCAAGACGTGCGGCACGATTGACAACTATTTTGTGCAGGTGACCCGCGCGCAGGTCGCGATGAAGAAGGGCAAGAATTTCTACCGTGAAGCGCGGGACGCCTTCCTTCGCGCCGCCATGCTCCGCCCCGACGTGGCGGGCGTCAAAGATATGATCCTGCAACTGGACATCTGGCTGAACGACAAGGAGCGCGCCGAAATCCACGCCCGCCAGGTGTTGCGGAGCAACCGCAACCACGCGCTGGCCAATTATGTGATGGGGCATTTGCGGCTCACCATGCGCCAATACGGAGAGGCCGAGGACTACCTGCGTCGGAGTGTCGAGGCGGGTTCAACGCTCGCTTCGCTCAACGACTACGCCGAATGTCTACGGCGGATGAAACGCTACGACGATGCCGAGCGGGCGGCGCGGGAGGCGATCACGAAGAACCCCAACCTGTATATCGTGTGGGAGACGCTGGCGAGCATCCTCATGGACACGGACCGGTTGGATGAGGCCGAGGAGGCGCTCAACAAATCCCTGGCGCTGGATGAGACCGACATGCGCACCCACGTGAGCATGGCCCGGTTGCAGTTGCGGAAGGGTAATGTCGCGCGTGCGCGCGAGCTTGTCGGAATCATCCGCAGACGACAGGACGATCTGCCGGAGTACGAGTTGGGACTGCTGCAAGAGCTGATCGCGGGATTGGAGAAGCGATAGATCGGCATTGACGCCGCGCGCCGCTTTCGCTATCCTTTTCGGCCAACTGTGAAGCGGGCAGGAGTGGTTTCTTTCTTCGGGCGGGTAGCCCGCAGGCGCCACATCAGAAAATCGTCCGAATGGCGGACAGAACAACGGAGGAATAAATGGCTATCAAAGTCGGTATCAACGGATTTGGCCGCATCGGCCGCATGGTGTTTCAGGCGCTCTGCGATCAGGGGCTTCTCGGCAAGGGCTGCGGGCAGTTGGACGTGGTGGCGGTGGTGGATATCTCAACCGACGCCGAGTATTTCGCCTATCAGATGAAGTACGACTCCGTTCACGGCAAATTCAAGCACGCGGTCACCACGAAGAAGAGCGCGCCCGACAAGGAAGAAGCCGACGTCCTGGTGGTCAATGGCCACGAGGTGCGGTGCGTCATGGCGCAGAAGTCGCCCGCCGATCTGCCCTGGGCCGCGCTGGGCGTGGACTACGTGATCGAGTCGACCGGACTGTTCACCGACAGCGACAAGGCCAAGGGCCATATCGCCGCAGGCGCCAAGAAGGTGATCATTTCGGCGCCGGGCAAAGGCGACGTCAAGACGATCGTCATGGGCGTCAATCAGGACGAATACGATTCGGCCAAGCACGCGATCGTCTCGAACGCCTCCTGCACCACCAACTGCCTCGCTCCGGTGGTCAAGGTGTTGCTCGACACCGTCGGCATTGAGACCGGTCTGATGACCACGATTCACAGCTACACCGCGACGCAGAAGACGGTTGACGGTCCTTCCAAGAAGGATTGGCGCGGCGGCCGCGCGGCGGCCTGCAACATCATCCCCTCGACCACGGGCGCGGCCAAGGCGGTCGGCGAGGTGCTCCCCGCGACCAAGGGCAAGATGACCGGAATGAGCTTCCGCGTCCCCACGCCCAACGTTTCGGTGGTTGACTTGACATTCCGCAGCGTCAAAGACACCTCGATCGAAGCGATCGACGCCGCGCTCAAGGCTGCCGCCAAGGCGGGTCCGCTCAAGGGTCTCCTCGGCGTCACCGACGAAGAGCTGGTTTCCTCGGACTTCATCCATGACGCCCGCTCCTCGATCTACGACTCGCTCGCCACCCTGCAGAACAACCTCAAGGGCGAGAAGCGTTTCTTCAAGATCGTGAGCTGGTACGACAACGAGTGGGGCTACAGCAACCGCGTGGTCGAACTGGTTCGCTTCATGGCGGAAAAAGACAGCAGCAAGGGCTGCTGCTGCTGCGGGTGATCACCAGCGTGAAGAGGGCGGCATGAAAAAGAAAACGTTGCGCGATGTCGATGTGGCTGGCAAGCGGGTGTTGATGCGGGTGGATTTTAACGTGCCGATCAAGAACGGCGCCATCAGCGACGACACCCGTATCACGGGGGCGCTGCCATCCATCAACTTCGTGTTGGAGAAGGGCGGCAGCCTGGTGCTGATGAGCCATCTGGGGAGGCCGAAGGGCGCGGGCTACGAGGCTGAGTTCTCGCTCAAGCCGGTGGCTGCGCACCTGGCCAAACTCACCGGTCGGCCCGTGATATTTGCCGCCGACTGCGCCCGCGCCGACGCCGAGGTGGCCGCGCTGAAGTCTGGCGGCATCGTCATGCTGGAAAACACCCGCTTCTATGACGAGGAGGAGGGGAAGGCCAAGAAGGCCGACGGCATGAGCGACGCGGACTATCAAGCGAAGAAGGCGGCGCTCAAGGACAAGCAGAAGGCGCTGGCCAAGAAGCTGGCGTCCTACGGCGACATCTACTGCAACGACGCCTTCGGTTCTGCCCACCGCGCCCATGCCTCCACCGCCGTGGTGTGTAAGTACATGAAAGATAACGTGGCCGGCTTCCTGATGGAGAAGGAGATCGAATACCTCGGCAACGCGGTTGATCATCCGACCCGGCCGTTCGTGGCGATTCTCGGCGGCGCCAAGGTGTCGGACAAGCTCGCGGTCGTTCAGAACCTCCTCGACAAGGTTGACACCCTGATCATCGGCGGCGGCATGGCCTACACCTTTCTCAAGGCGCAGGGCCATGAGATCGGCAAGTCGCTGTGCGAGACCGACCAGCTCGACTACGCCCGCGCGATGATCGCCAAGGCCCAGGCGAGCGGCAAGCAATTGCTGCTGCCCGTGGACAACATCGCAGCCGATGCGTTTTCGGCCGAGGCGGCCACGCGCACGGTGGGCAACGAAATCCCCGCTGGATGGATGGCGCTGGACATCGGTCCGCAGACGACGGCGCAGTATGCAGCCGCCATCGCGGGGGCGAAGACGGTGGTCTGGAACGGGCCGATGGGCTGTTTTGAGATGAAGCCGTTCGCGGCCGGTACGCTGGGCGTCTGCCAGGCAATCGCGGCGAGCGGCGCGGTCTCGATCATCGGCGGCGGCGACAGCGTCAGCGCGGTCAACAAAAGCGGGTTGGCCGGGAAGATGACCCACATCTCCACCGGCGGCGGCGCTTCGCTTGAGCTGCTCGAAGGGAAAGAACTTCCCGGCGTGGCGGCGTTGAGCGACCTATGAAGGACGGGGACATGCGCGTGGCAGTCTATCCGGGCACGTTCGACCCCCTGACGTTGGGTCATTTTGACCTGATCGTCCGGTCGTCTGCGCTTTTCGACCGAGTGATTGTCGCCGTAGCCGGCGTGTCGGGCAAGGCCACGGCCATGTTCTCCGCTGCGGAACGGATGGCGATGATCACGGAGGATGCCGCGCATGCCGGCCTGTCTAACGTGGAGGTTGACGCCCTCGACAACACGCTGCTGGTCAATTACTGCCGGCGTCGGCAGGTGCGGGTCGTGATTCGCGGCCTGCGGGCCTATTCGGACTTCGAATACGAATTTCAGATGGCGTTGACCAACCGCAAGCTGGCCGCTGAAATCGAGACGCTATTCCTGATGCCCAACGAAGAGCATAGCTATGTGACGGCGAGCACGGTGCGCGAGGTGATCCGCTATGGCGGCGACACGAGCAATTTTGTCTCGCCCTCCGTGCAGCGGCACATCGAGCGCTTTATGTGCGGGCATCCGGAGCAGCGGATCAAGACGGGAGGCGGGATTGCAAACACAGGCGCGTTTGACCGTTGATGTCGCCCGGCTGGCCAAGACCGGGGAGCGCCTGACGGGAGAATTGGATGGCGCGGTCCTTGATCTGGGCAACACCGCCGGGTTGATCGAGCCGGCGAGCGGGATCCGTTACGACCTGCGTGTCGAACCGATCGACAGCGAACTGCTCGTCCGCGGTTCCGCGAGCGCCACCGTGGCGTGCATCTGCAGCCGCTGTGCCGGGCGGTTTGAGACGCAAATCAAGGAATCTTTTTTTGTCGCCTCCTACCCGCTGGAAGAGACGACTGATATCGTGGACTTGACCGCAGACCTGCGGGAGGCTATCATACT
>JBIJDW010000149.1:0-7562 GCA_044343885.1 Kiritimatiellia bacterium | reverse complement strand
AGATTTTGAGGCTTGGAAGATCCGTCCTCAACCTCGCTCCAGTCTGAGGCAGGGCTGACAATGTCCGAATCTTTTCGAAGATAAGGGTAAGGAGAGCCGTTGCGGCTTGCGGGTTCAACAGATCGAATGAAATGTATCGCTTGATTTCATCCAAATCGGCAACCGCCTGCGGTGTGAATCGGATCTTGAACATGAGTTAGACCCCGAGTTTTCTCATCGCGGAGTCCATGGAGACCCATCCGCCTTTCCGGGCGGACTCCTCTCCGTCGGCTAAGGCTGACATGAGATCCAGTTCGGTGCGCAATTTTTCATATGCGCGAATGTCAACGATAGCAAAACGCCCATGTCCGTTCTTGGTCAAGAAAACAGGAGAGTCGGCGGTGACCTCGCGTAAGACGGTGTTGTAATTCCTGAGTTCGGAAATGGGCTTTATTGCTGGCATGATGAACTCCTCTTGTTGATGGAAAGTGTAGCTATATTTGAGGCAGAATACAACAGCAAAATATCTCTTGGTGTTTTTCTGGCCAACGAATAGCGTTTTATCCCTCGTGCGGCAAAGTGGATGACGGTTGCTGATTGCAAACAAGCGTAATCTTGCCGCATGGGGGATAAAATGGTGTTGAACGGAGCCGCGGGGGCCGATAGATGGCTATGGGGTTTGAATGCCCCTTTTCGTTCCGGCGCGTCTGAATAAAGGACGCGAGCGGCGTGGCGTAGACGCGAAGTGGATCAAAAGGCGGTCCCCAATAGCGCGGTAATCCAAGGGACGGACCTTCCGTTCCATTTCCTTCCTGAAAAGAGTCTCTCGCCAAGACGCCAAGCACGCAAAGGAACGATTTCTAATCCCTTGGGCGATCTTGGCGGCTTTGCGAGAAAATAGCGCAATCCGGATAGGGGCACCCCTTGCGGCGGCACCAATCGGGACGAGGTTGCCGTGGTTTGAACGGGGGCTAGGGAACGTGCTACTATTTGCCTGTCCCCAGTTTTCTATGCGCGGCGCTGCCGGACGACTGGTTCACCCGCTCGGCGGGTGTCATCCTCCTCGGTTCATTCTGTCAGTAAGCAGCCGAACCGCTAATTACGCGATCCGTACGATTAGTGGTGTGGGAGGGGCGCTCCGCAAGGGGCGTCCCTATCCCGATGTGGCGCCGGTTCCTGCGGAAACCTCAATTACCGGAGTGGAACTGCTCGACGAGTGTTTCGATCTCCCGTGTTTTGCTCGCAACGGCCTTGGTCGCCTGGAACTGGGCGTCGCGGGCCGCCATATTTTCCTTGCACGATGCCCGAATGCGTTCCAGCAGTTTACGTTGCGCCTCCGTGCCTTCCTCGCCGGTCGCGCGGATTTCCAGTTCCTCGATCATGACGGCCGTGTCGTGCCGGGGACCGATTGCGATGTCCCACTCATTGTCTCTGTCCGCCATTTGCACGAAGATCTCCCGCACTTTGGGCAGGGCGGCGACATCCTTCATCGCCAGCACTTCATCGACCGCTTTGCCTTGTGTTTCGAGGTGCTGCATTCGCGCTTCGCGCTGGGCTTTCACCGCCGGAGAAGTCGTTGCTTCGGCATTCCTGATTTCGTTCAACTCGCCGGTAATGCCATCCTTGCGCTCACGGGCCTGCTTCTGCAGGTCCGCGAGGACTTCCTGTTGTTCCGCTTGACGCTGGAGGGCTTCCTTCTGGCGCTGGAGATCCTCGATCTTCTGATCGATTTCGCGTTGAGCAGCTTGAAGATCCGGGGCCGGGGGCGTCGCCTCCTGTCCCGAAACCGGGATTCCACCCCACAGCACACCCGCAATGATTCCCGCCGCTGTCGCTATTCCGATCGCCCAGTTCGTTCTCATACCTTCTGTCTCCTTTCTTTTTGATTTGTTTACCACTCTGCCTCACCGCCTTGTTGGGGCTTCATTTCTGGAACATCTCTGTGAGAACACCGAGCAGTTTATCCGATGCTGTTAGGGAGAGACGGCCCAACTTCTTGACGAGACGTGTTCTGTCAACGGTCCGAATCTGGTCCAACACGATTTGCCCCTCGGTCCCCTGAAATGTGCATGGCACCCGCGTAGGGTAGTCGCGCCCCTTGGTTGTCATGGGAGCAATGATGACGGTCCCAATGTGGTGGTTCATCTCATCCGGAGAGATCACCGCGCAGGGCCTCGTCTTCTTGATCTCGTGTCCGACCGTGGGGTCGAGGGCCACGAGGAACACGTCGAAGCGATCTACTTCCATTGCCACTCCTCCTCATCCCAACGAGTCGAGGTCGGCTGACCGTCCAACAACGTGTCGTCCCCCTCGCGGGCCATCTGCTCGAAAGCATCCGCCCAGCCGGCACGCGGCTGCCGAGGGGCGTGGATGCGGATCATGCAATTCCGCACGTCCATCTCTACCTGTTCTGTCAAACCACACTGCTCAATGAAAGGCTTCGGTATCCGAACGCCACGCGAGTTGCCGATGGGTATGAGGGCCGTTTTCATGTCATTATGGTAGATACATTGTGCTTACTCGTCAACTCCGAATTTCTTTGTCTGTCCAACGCCCCCAACGTCAAGGCTCTACGGCGACGGTATCCCGGCGACGTAGCAGCCTGTTGTTGGAACTTGTTTTTCTCCCGCAGAGGCGCAGGGGCGCAGAGGCTGTTCTTCAAGACCATTCACGCAGCGGGTGATTCCGGTTCTCATGACTTCTTCCCCGAAGTTCAGCAGGTAGCCGAGCTTGCAGCCGGTCAGCTTCAGGTACGTCTGAACCTGCTTTTTGTGGGCCGGTGCCACCCGTTCGACCGATTTGAGTTCCAGTATCACCCGGCCCTCAAGGATCAAGTCCGCCCGGAAGCCTTCGTCAAACTGGATGCCCTTGTACGTGATCGGCACCGGGACCTGCCGAACGACCTTCAGCCCGCGCTCCGTCAGCTCGCGAGCCAACACGACCTCGTAAACCGTCTCAAGGAGCCCCGGCCCAAGCTCGCGATGCACCGCAATCGCTGCTTCGATCACACGCGTCCCGATCTCGTTCTCTGTCATCCTCTGCGCCTCCGCGCCTCCGCGGGAGTCCTCTCTCTTTCTTCTCTGCTCAGGTTTCAACGAATAGCGTTTTATCCCTCGTGCGGCAAGTGACTGACGGTTGCTGATTGCAAACAAGCGTAATCTTGCCGCAAAGGTCAACGGGAGGTCAACGGGGGACCGAGAAATTAAACGCTTCGATTACTGCTACTGGAGGTATGAATCCCCAACCAATAAATGCGACGAGCGAATCTCTCTGCCTGAAGAGCATGATGGATTGGGCGAGAATGCCTCCGATAGAGAGTAGTCCGCCGAGAGGAATCCACAGGAGAGCGAATGCAGCAAATACATCGCAGATGATGATGGCCGGCAGTGACAGCCATTTCAGTACGGTACAAGCGATTTCGGCTTTTCGTTCTATGTCCATGTGTCACAGCTAACGTTCACCTTGACGTTTCGGCGCGGTTAGCGACAGAGTGGTTCGACACTCCTATTCCATTCTTCCCACCGCGGCTTGCCACGCCGTGACGTTCACATAAACCACAAAGATCTGCCCTCGTGCAGTCATCGGGACGAACTGTACGTCGTATCCTCCCGTTTGTGAACGCTGGATGTCCAGCGGGTGCGGTGACGATTTCAAGTTCCACTTCTCCTTCACGAACTGGGATGCGACGGCTGCCGCTTTCCGTATCTCCATCGATTCAGGGCCTTCACCCTTGGTGTAGATGTCGGGGACACTTCGGGCCGAATCCAATTGCAGCATGGGCGGACCGGCACATCCGGCAAGAAGAATGGTGCCGGCACACAGCATGTTGATGAATCGCATTGTCATCCTCATCTTTCCTGTGTCGAACGACACGCCTCATTTTCGGCGCGGCAGCGACGTAAAATGCAGGCGTTGGTTCGGCTTCCCATTTCAGTTCCTCTCCAGCCGTCTCTGAAACAGCATCCCACAACGCTTCTACTGTCACTTTCATTCTTGCACCCGAAGGCTCAGTGCCTCGGCAAACTCACTTCTTCTTGAGGGTCCCAGCCAGGAACTGGCGGTTCGCACGTTCCTGCTCGTTGAGCGCTTCGTCCGGAACTGGCCCGCCAAACCTACGATCGGGTCGGTACCAGCCACCATGGAACGAGTAATTATCGAAGTACGTCATCCAGTGGCCGTAGAGGTACGTATCGTCATCCGCCACCACGCCCTGTGGATGCGGCCGGTCTGCCGTCTTGCCAATGATGAACGGATCACCGTGCCGCGCCTTGATCTCGTGGTACAAACACTCGGCGATGTGGCGTCGGAGCGGTTCGACGTCGAATGCCTTGGTTTCTTGCGGCAGCAGTTTGCGCCAGGGAGCCAACTCGCGTTCAGCCAATTCGTCCAACCACGCGTCCGTGTAGGCCTTCGTCCCCCCGCCGTACGGTGTCGGCAGCAGGTAGGAGTAGTGGTCGTGCAGGCCCTGCCAGCGGACCCGCTCGACGACGAGATCCTCCGTAGGATCCCAGTCCACAAAGTGCCAGCGCAATTCCATCGGAGACACCCAGGTAGCCTGGTTCGGATATGTCACACGGAAGGTCCCGGCGGGTGCGTCTTCAATCCCGTGCTGTCCGCGAAGCGGGCGGGTACGTGGATCATCGCGAAAACGCACGACGATGTCAGCCTTGCCGATCGGGCCGCGCCACAGCGCGCCGGTGCGCACAACATAGAGCAGTCGCCACTTTTGGACCAGTCCCCAAAAGCCTTCGTCTGGGTCTCCCATGTCGTACTCACAGACAATCTCCCTGGTTTGTCCTGGCTCCCATCGAACCTTCCAGATCACGTAGCCCGAGTAATCAAACGGAGCAGTTTCCGGCCGGCCATACACCTCCTCCTCCCAGGTGCGCTTGCGGGTCTTCTCAAGCGCCGTCGTCACCTGCGCCCCGTCCACCGTCACCTTCATGCTGCGGTGCAGTTCCTCGGCTGCCTCAAGTTGATTGGCGGGGAAGGCCACGGTTCGCTGCAACGGCGTGGCCGCGTGCGAAGTCATGGTAAATCGGCAACGTGCCGTGAAGCCACGATTTGCCCCCTTGGGGGCGCGCTCGGAGATTTCCACCGTCTCAGCGGCCATGGCGATGTCAGGTTCCTCCGCCGCAGTATACGTCGGCACGGGTAGGGCGAACGGCAGGACCGTCTCCGGGGCCGCAAGTTTCCCCTTGGCTGCTCCGCGCAGGGGCGATTTCGCGTCGCCCAACGTCATGGTAACCGTCACCGTGCGACTCGTCCCCTCGGCCCAGGTCAGTGGCCCAAAACTGATCTGATCGCGGAAGGGCAGAAAGTAACCAACCCCACACAACTGACCGTCTTCGGTGGAGACTTCCAGGGACGAACGTACCGTCCGGAGGAACTCGCCATCCTTGTCAATGTCAGCGCCGGGAGCCAACACCGGGAAACCGACTCGCATCGTGAGTTCCGTCGCTGCCGTAGAGCGGGCGGCAAAGGTCCAGGTGATCCGGGCAACACCGTTGGTCTCGGTCGTGGCCACCTCGACCGGGCCAAAGACGAGGGGTGCGGACTTCAGTGGCACTGGGCCGTTTCCCTGGTTGCGAAGCACCAGGATGTCCGCGCTCGCGACGCGCACCAGCGCGAACAATGACAATACGATGAACATTCTACTCTTCATTCTTCTTCTTTCCCTGCTTGCCGAACGCCACCGGTGTCGGTCGGCGCGTAGCGACGTACCGACCACCGGTTGGTTAGCCTTTCGATATGATCTTCCCGTCCCTGCACAGAACCAATTCCTGTCGGTCGACATTTCGCCCAATTGAGCGTGCGTGTTCAAACGAGTCTTCTGGGGATTGCTTCTGGAAGACCAAGCCAAAGAGGAACTTCGACAAGAACACGGGCATGAAACACGTATGACTCAACAAAGGTGCACGTTTGCCGATGTAGAGGTTGCCGTTGCGCGCATAGGCCAAGATCATCTCGTCCGTTCCCGAATGGCAGAAGGCACCGAAGATGATCGTATCCCTGATCTTCAGGTGCTCAGCGATAACGGCAGCAGGCATGTAGCCGCCTTCAAGCAACATTGAAGCGTCAATATCCGAGCGCGAATACTTCTCACAAAAGCACATGCCCTTCATGGTCCCGTGTCCTGAAATGAGCGTCATTTCTTCATGGTCGGTAGAGGCAATGGTCATGAGGAAATCTTTCGGCGTTCCGGGATAGTAGTGTCGGGTCGCGCACGACACGCTCTCCGCAACGGTTCTTAGCGCCGATCCGATGAACTCCTGCCCATAGTTGATAACGCCGACGGTGAACCGCGGCAGATAGTACTGCTTCTCGATCGCCTCGTGCATCATGTTTCTCCTGGCTAACGTCCGCCTTCACTTTCGGCGAGGAACGAGCCGTAAAGCGGGAGGCGTGATTCGCCTTCTATTTTAGTCTTTTTTCAATAACTTTGAGGAGTTCTTTCGTCTCCATTTCTGTCTTCATGTCAAGCGAGACCAATACGTCGTCTACCTTGAATGGATCTATCCTGATCTGTTCAGTTTCACCCTGGGTATCGGTAATCTGTGCCCATGGCGGACCAAAAGGTTCCCATGACAACCTGATCGTGGTTTCGTCGCTTTCAAAGTCCAGATGGACAACACCACGACATTCGTCTATCCGTTTGACGGTTGACCCAGAGGGGAACATACCCTTGATCAGCGGCTCCGCAATTTTCTGGAAATCAGTTATCATCATTATTCCTGCCGAACTCGGCGTGACCCTTGAGGTGAAACCGCCGCGGGTTCACCGAATAGGGTCCGCGCCGTTGTTCGGCTTCACTGCTTCTTCAAGCCCCAAAGGGACAGAATTCCCGTCGATTGATCCAGTGCGATGATCCGAGTGAATCCGGCATCATCTACCCATCGGGCGTTCCTCACCTTTGTGTCAGTGGCCCCATCAATCACAAATACAGGACACTCAATCTTCTCGCTGGGGCGAAGATGGTGCCACTGTCGCGCCGAGCATTGCCGTTCGATCCCCTGCAGCATATCATGATCCACCATGTAGCAGACAACGAATGGGGTTCCTTTTACGAGAGTGCAGTCAATGCCGACCAGATCAATCCCATAAACGCTCTTCACCGCTTTGAGAAGTATCGGGTCTCCTTTTCCGCGAAACATGAGCAGACTATCGTCATCAACAACGGAATCGAACCGGGTGCACAGCAGTTTCACGATCTCCGATACTAGCTCGGCATCCTGTTCGACATAGGCGATCTTCACTTGTGTTACGCGACCGCCTCGACCACTAGGGTGGGACAGCTTCGTTTTGCCGCCGATGCTAGTTTCGGCCTCGCCAAGTGTCGGCGTCAGCCCGAAATAGCCCGTTGAGATAGCTGTCACGAGCTGATGGAGAACGGGCACGGTGAGTTCATTCTTATGGTTCTTTACAGTCGCCTTCTTCATCGTTATTGCCTTTGCCGAATCGGGATAGGGGGGCGCCTCGCGGCGCCGCCCCTCCCACACCACCCGGCATGCGGATCACGCACCGGGCGGTTCCGTTGCTCTGCCTTGCGGCAGTTGACTTTCCGAGTCATGTCGCACAGTCGT
>JBIJDW010000148.1:0-7565 GCA_044343885.1 Kiritimatiellia bacterium | reverse complement strand
ATACTTGTCGTCAGACGGTGCAAACAGGCGGGCATGCACTGGCGACACAAAAACGCCATCTGCATCAGCGCCATACTCGCGCACCTACGCTCTGCCGCTTGACCTTCAACGAAAAAAAATCACACCCGGTTTGCAGGTTTGCAGTGCTCTTGACACTGTTCCCGGTTTCTGCGATGCTCCCCGCCACGACATCGTTGCGTCAAACTGGCTCCTCCATGATTTCGGCCTGCATGGGCCGGGGCCAGTCGAAAAGCGGTTTTCATCAATCCGCCTATGATGCAATGAAGGCGACTTGCGAGAACTGACATGGGTTGCCTTAGGGAGAAATCTGATGCTGAGACTGGCCAAGAGCGCCGCATCGCTTTGTGGGCTGTTATTAGGTGCCGGAACGGCGCTTGCGCAGACCGACACGGAAAGGCCACCGTATAACATCGGCCCGATCATTCTCCGCGATGTGAAGTGGCAGGCTTTACCGGACGAGGTGCAAGCCGTATTCATCGGTCCCGACGGCCGTACGTGGCACCAGATGCGTTCGGCAGGCTTCTCGGACACGGAAACAACCAAGCGTATCATCGAACGCGAATTCGGGAAGGAATCTCCGCAGATCTACGGTGCCTCAGTCGGATTGTTCGAACCCGTTGGGCGCGTATGGTTTATTACGGATGTGCATGTGCTTCTGGGCTACGACGGGCATGAATGGATACAACACGGCGAACCCTACGAGATCTGGTATCTTGGAGCCTGCCCGGGATACAACGGTTCCTACATGCGCATGCACAACTTCATCGCTGCCGGCACCCTTTTCTTTCCCGCCGATGGCGGCATCCTGACCGTGACCAACGGGGCTATTTCATATTTCAGAATCGTGACCGAAGAACAGCGGCGCGCGGGCTTCGGCACCCGCCACGTGTGGCGCGAGCCGGATGGACTGGGCGCGCTAGCGGTTGCCTCGATCGGAACGGACGCCTATCGTCTCTATCGCTGGCGAAAGGGCGATTGGACACGTGTGGAACTCCCAAAACCGTTGCTGAATCTTCCATCAGCTTTTTTTGCGCCGGAGACCAATGGCGTCTGGATCTTTAGCGCTGGGCGGCTGTTCAGGCTCCCGTACCGGCATGAAATGCCAGCCGCTTTCACGAAGGCCGTGAAGCGAATTGCGGATGATCCTTACGTGGAACGTGAACAGGCCACCCGAGACATCCTGGAGATGGGGATGCCGATCATTCGTGATATCGAGAATGTGCTGGCCACAACTGAGGACCCGGAAATCCGCTACCGCTTGGGCAACATCCTGCCCCAATTGAATATGCCCGGAACACCTCGGTTCGGCCCGTATGAACTGACGAACGCATCCTTGCGCGAATATGACCTCGCTGGCCGCATGGTTGTCGCTGCGGAAGATATCCTCTCTGCGGGCAAGTCGATGGGACCGGGATTAATTTTAAAGCGGGGACAAGAGTATCGGGCATTGCCGGGAAAGGAATTTAGTGAGAACCGGAAGCCAGAGAAATATGGCGATTTATGGAACACCTGTGTCGTCTCTCCCCGCTTTCTCTGGACCGGCGGACGGTCGCGTCACCGGACGGCGCGGCTCTTGGACCTTGATGAAGGCAGGTTCATTGATGAACTCCCCGAACAGGGGTACGCCCAGCCGTTGACGATCGGAAGGGACGGCACGCTGTATGCCGTATATGAAGGGTATCAAAACCAAGCCATCATGGCATACAAGAACGGTCGTCCGGATGAACGTGTATTCATTCACGACGACCGTGTTCGCATCCGCAGCGCCTCCGAATTCTGCCTGGCTTCCGACGGAGCTGTCTGGTGCGCATCCATTTCCAACACGGTCATGAAGTTCGACGGGACGAATTGGCACGACGTGCTGACGCCGGAGCCACCGGTGCGGCATTTTTCCGTCTGGCTAACTGCGGGCATGAATGGAGCCATGCTGCTAAGCTTTGCGGAGGAGTACTTCTTCATTCAGGGCGGACGCATCCAAAGGAACAAGGACTTGTACAACCTGATCAGTGCTTGTCGGGAAGAACTGGCGGTTAGTTTCAAACCACCCATCCATGACAATCAGGTGTCGCGCCGCTACTGCCCGGTAACGCTCGTGGCGGATGCGCAGAGCAACATTTGGGTGTGGATGGAGAGGAGCACATCCTTTCGCGTTCTTGCAGGCACGACGTGGCTGGACGTCGCGCCGCCCTTGCCCCCGTCTGGTGAGAATACGTCCTGGCGGCCGGAATATATGGCTGGTCTGAATGGATCGGTATATATCGGCGAAGAGACGGGTCATGGTGGAGTTCAGGGGTACTACGGCCAGATTGTGAACGGGGCGCTTTCATATTCGAATGCGCCGAGTTGTGAAGCGAGGGCTTGTTGCAGTGTGTACGATGCGGAAGGGGGGCTGTGGATCGCATTACGTGAAAATATGCATGCCATGCGCATTAAGGCGAAAGGCGATACCGAGACCTACCCGGATATCGGCGTGCCCGTCATGTCGGACAAGAGCGGCAATATCTGGCTGCGCGCCGGCGGTCGATCAGAGGGAACCGCGAGTACGACTTTCCGCTTGTTGCGGGACGGCAAGTTTGGGGGCCAGGTCAAACTACCCCTTGGCACCGGGTGTGTACTTTTGGTGAGCGACCGCACCGGTTCGGTCTATGCCGTGAATGGTTCAGCACTTTATCATTTGGTGGCCGAACAGGACACGCCAACCCGATACGAGATCCGGGAGACTTATACACTGGAGGATATCGGCGAGATTGTGTACGACATGAAATACAGCGCTTTGGGATACCTCGTTATCTCATCCTTTGGCGATAATGGCGACTGCCTTCGTCTCATTCGGGTGCCGCCCAATCAAGGGCTTCCAAGACACGGGTCCACAGGAAAATAGTATCAGCATTCGTTCAGAACCTACCGGCGCTTACCAGGTTTCATCCGCCCTGACCGGCTTTCGCTCCTGTATGGGCGGGGGCGGTGGACCATTGTTGTCCGCCGGTTCTTCGGGAACCGCCACGGCCCGGTTGGTCGATGCCGGCACCGACAATGGGGCGGTTCTCACCGGGGGCACGGCTTCCTCCCGAGCCAATCGACGCATCAGGTCCAGCAGTTCCAGGCGCAGCACCCACGGATCTGCCGCCTCCCCCAGCGTGATCGGATAGCGCGGATCGGTAATTTCGGGCGGCAGGCGGTCTTGAGCCAGCTCGCTCACAAGCTGAGCGGCCGCGACCCATCCGAGTTGTCCCGGCTGTGGCGGTTCAGACATGGAAACCGGAAGGAAGACCGCTGCCAGTTGCTTGTCGGCCCGCACAATGCTTCTCAGTTTCGGAGGGGGGCCTCGGAATTCTTTCATGAAGCTGCTGTTGGAGGAGATATCCTCGCCAACACCGCCTTTCACAAACGGCAGCAGGGCGCTTTCCATGGCCGCCGCTTGCGTAGTCTCGACCACCAAAACTCCCTGAGTCGCCTGCAAGTACTCCCGGGCCAGGACTTGTCCCTGCGGCGTGCGCAGCGAATCGCCGGAGGCATACAGCAGCGGAAGCGTCTTCGCACCCGCCGATGCGTCCATCTTCACTCGCAGGCAGTCGGCCGCGATCTTCTTCTGTTTGCCCAGGATGTCCATCGCCTTCACCACGACGCCACGGGCGGCATTGGTTCCGGCGTCGGCGACATACCCGGCGGCGGGCGGGCGGACGCCATCGAGCAGGAACAACATGGCCTGGCATGTGGCGATCACTTCGCCATTGGCCCAATCATAGGGGCGCTGCCATGGCGACTGCCTCCACGCGGCGGCGGGATCGAACGGTTTTCGCGTCTTTGCGGGCAGGCTGGCTTGGGCTTGCTCGTGGGCGGCCTTCAGATCGGCTTCCCGCCTGGTCCACAGACAGGGAGGATACACGACGACGTCGGCGCTGCTCCACATTCCATTCGTGCCGTGCAGCTCTAGAAGCCGCCAGGCAAGACGTTGCCACAGATCGCGACGGTCCTGTTCGGCGCCGCCCTGGAAACGCTGGATTCCGCTCAGTACCGAAATGAAGCTATAGGGATCGAGGCGCCCGCCGATCTCGACGCCTGCCGGGATCTGGCCATTCAGGTAGTTCTCCGACGCCTTCCGATTCCACTGCTGCGCTTTCTCGATGTTTCCGGCATACCGTCCCAGCACCTTGCTGATGCCTGCGGCAGCGCCGGCGTTGAGTAATCCGGCGCAGCCCTGGGCCGAAGCGAAGAGGGTCTGTCTGGATGCCACAGGCTGGGCCTCCTTCTTGTCGGGAAAACTCAGCGACTTCCGAGTGTCCGATCCGGTAGGATCCTTCTTGGCGGGATCACCGAGGCCCAGCGCATCGAAGGTCGTGATCGGTTGCTGAGCAACGCCTTCGTTCCACGTCCCGTCGGGTCTTTGTCTGGCGGTGATGGCGGCGACCGCCCGCGCCAGGATCTTCTCGGTTGCTTCCGGAGGCATGACGGGCCGTCCGCGTGGTTTGTCCGCTGCCCCGGCGCGCCTCAAGGTCGTCTCCGGTTCTATTTCGGGCCGCAACGTCTCCTTCGGCAGGTATCCGTTCTCCGCCGCCTGCCGTAGGGCGAACATGGCGACGGCGGTACATTCCATGTCGGCAACGGCCTCCCTGTAAATGTTGTACGGCATGCCCCGGTAAGCGACAGGAGTCACGCCTGTGTTCGGCAGTCCCGGATTTGAAAACTCGGCGGTGACCGACTCAAACCGAAGGCCCTGCTGCGAGAAGGGATGGTATTGATCGGCAAACGCGGCCAGACGCGCCTCGCTATCGGCAATCGCCTGGGCCTGCCTGGCATTCGGCTCCTTGCCCCCCGGAGCCGCCTTCTTCTTCGCCACATCGGCCGACAGGCTTTGCTCATAGGTGATCATGGCGGCGAGCAAATCGAGGTTGATGCACACCGGACCCCATAAACCGCGCGCCGGTCCATCGGCGGTGATCTGGCCGTCCAGAATCTTGCTGATCAACTGGGTTCTGATCTCGTCGAAGGCTTTGTCGTGCATGTTGGCGAACGCGGCGGCGAGCCACGCGACGTCCCAGGTCGTGTCGGGAATGCCGTAGTTGTTGACGAAGCCACGGAGGGTTTCCGCCAGTTGGGCCAGCGCCGGATCGGTTTCCTCAACACCGCATTTCCGCAGCGCCGTCAGGGCCATCGCGTTTTGCATGAGAAAGCCGGTGGTCCAATAGTCAGGCGCGTTGTCGTAAATGGGATTCAGCCCCACGACTTGGTAATGCACAATGGGGCCCTTGGGATCGCCCACGCGTCGTACCACGGTGTTCGAACCGACAATTTTCCGGCTGACGAGACGTCGGAGCGTGACCTTCTTCAGTTCGCGGCGGTCGGCGGACGATGAGCCTGACGCCGTTTGAAAGGTTTCGTATTCCTCGTACTCGTCTTTGTAGACCGGTTCGAGAAAAGGCTTATCCGCATAGCGCAATTCGTTGGTCCGGTATTCTCCATAACCTACAATCTTCTTCGTGAGGTACGGTTCCACAACGAGGTTCATGTAGTTGGTTGCGGACTTGGCCAACAGATTGGATGCGGCACAGGCCAGCGATGCGCGCACCGCCTGGTTCAAGAGACGTTCATCGATCCGGACGGCAGCGGGGACCGCGGATGTGGCCGGCAGGGTTTGTGACGCGGCCGGGACCGCAGACATGGCGATGGCCAGAAGAGCCACACCCAGCGTTTCGTAAGACGAGAAGTGCTTCATTCCGCTTTGTCTCCTCTTGTTTTTTCTGGCGCTCTTCTGTTCTCAAGAGCACCTGAGATTGGAAATTTTAGTCCTTCGACCCGTAGATGTCAACAGCGCGAAGGGGGCAGCAGCAATTCTAATTAGAATTGCTGATGGGGTAGGGCAGCAAATGCTGTGGACACCTACTTTGAAATATGCCATGCTGTCAACAACTTGATTGTGATGCGGCAATGTGCCACACAAAAGAGCGAGCGTTGCAGCGGAAAGGCCCTGAGAAGTAGGGGATGAGTGAGAACTCCGCGCCGGGGAAATGAGATCGGTGAATCCAGAAACTTCCATTCGCGGCCGTTTGGCGCCGAGTCCTACGGGCGCACTGCATCTGGGCAATGCGCGCACGTTTCTGATCGCTTGGCTGCTCGCCCGGCGCAGGGGCGGACGGGTGGTGCTGCGGATGGAGGATCTCGACCATCCCAAGGTCAAGCCCGGCACGGCGCAAGCGGCGCTGGAGGATCTCCGCTGGCTCGGGTTGGATTGGGACGAAGGACCCGACGTGGGCGGTCCGCACGCACCTTACGTGCAGACGGCGCGGCGCCCGCTTTACCGTCAGGCCCTGCTGCGGCTGCAGGAACAGGGGCTGGTCTATCCGTGCGTGTGCACGCGGCGCGATGTCGAGGCGGGGCAATCGGCGCCGCAGTCGGGAGATGATGGACTCGTCTACGACGGGGCCTGCCGCGGACGGTTCGGCAGCTATGCCGCCGCCGCCGCGACCCTTCCGCCCGGACGGCTCCCCGCGTGGCGGTTTCGCGTGCCAGACGGAGCGGAGACCGCCTTTGACGACGGCTTCCACGGTCCGCAGCGGGATCGGGTCGGCGCGACCGTCGGCGATTTCGTCATCGCCCGTGACCCCGACGGCGCGGGCTATATGCTGGCGGTGGTGGCCGACGATGCGGCGATGGCGATCACGGAGGTGGTTCGCGGCGACGACTTGCTGGCGGCGACGCACCGGCAGCTCCTGCTCTACCACGCCTTGGGGCTGACGCCGCCCCGCTTCATCCACGTGCCGCTGGTGGTCAGCGCGGAGGGCCGGAGGCTGGCCAAGCGCCATGGCGACACCCGTCTCGCCGCCATCCGCGCGGCGGGCGTCCGCCCCGAAACGGTGGTTGGCGTGCTCGCCTGGTGGTGCGGCTGGGCGGCGTGGGGCGATGAACTCCGACCCTCCGATCTGCTCGACCGCGTCGAGCTGGGCAGCATCCCCCGCGAGCCAGCGGTGCTCACGGAGCCAGTCAAGGCCCGGCTAGGCGTTTCATAAGGGAGGCTCTTGCAAAACCCCCTCCGGGGTGTTTGCAAGAGAGAAGTCAGAATACAGGAGTCAGGAGTCAGAATAATAGAACACGTTGCCTGTGAGAGGTTTCTAATTATGAATACTGAATTCTGGCTTCTGAATACGGCGCTTGCAGAACCGACGAAGGAGGTTTTGAAATCGCCTCACTATGACAAACATCTTACATCCTTTTTGCTTGCATCTGACACATCCGGTTCTCGAGAATGTTTTACTAACACCGTGACGAGGAGCCGCAGGCTCCATAACCCCGTCATAGAAAGACACACATGAATAACTCGCTATTCCGAGTCATCGCCGCCGCGCTGATGATGGGCGCGGTATCGTCGGGCAGATCCGACGATCAGAAGGACAACGCCTATCTCTGGAAACCCAAGGTCTCCTCGGTGACCGTGTTCAAGAACGGTCTGGGGTTTTTCCTGAGACAGGGCAAGGTTGCGCTCCGCGACGGCTGGTGCGTCGCCGATGCCGTGCCGCCGGCGTCGTTCGGCACCCTGGCGGTCTATTCGC
>JBIJDW010000147.1:0-7597 GCA_044343885.1 Kiritimatiellia bacterium | reverse complement strand
CCACACAGTGGGCGCACGGGCGAGGGCAAAGGGCGGCGGGAGTCTATTCTTAATTGCTATTTTCAGGGCTGACCCCGATGGACCCCCGATGGACCCTATTGACTCGATGGTGCAAAGATATCGACTTGTTGGGGATCGACTTGTTGGGCATTACATTTGTATCTCGGTGTCATATTCACGAAGTCCTCGCCAAAGTAACAGACCATGTCCGTCAAATCTGCAAGGGTCTTCAGCGTATCCAGCAAAGAACACCAGTGAATGTCGCAGAAATTGACGAGTGGTGGCGGACATGACTCCAGATCGAGGTTTATTCGGATGTCGCCGGCCGGCAGGCCCTGTGGGGAGTTTCTTCTGCTGGCCGTCTGTAAAAATTCGACGAAAGTTCGAATATCGGTGTCTCTAAAGTCGATACGGGGGATCATCGTATGTTGCAGCCTCTGCTGGAACTCGAACTTCCGCCTCGTCGGATTCACGACTGTGCCGCCGCACACCTTCTCTCCGGCCTCAAAACGGTACGGCCCGTGAATCAATCCATCGGAGTCCTGTATGTACTTCTCGCCTTCAGCGAATACGTTTGTCACCACCGATGGATTTGAGCCGTCGGGCAGATGCGGGGCATCCAAGGAACCGTGAATACTGCAAGTGGTTGTCGCCCCCGCACGGTCTCCTATCTTGCCGAACGAATAACGACCTGCCGTGGGGCATTGCGGCAGACAATGCCCGGCGAGAAACACACAGACCGCATTCGTATCAACGGGATCGTCGTCAGACATCTGGTTCATCTCGGCCCATAGCTTCTTCGCACTGTTGAGTCGATGCATGTTGCGGATGCATGCATGGCAGGCTTGGCATGCGAGTTGAATCGCATCGTTCGTTGTAGAGGCCGTTCGCGCAGATCCGAAATGAAGATGTTCCTTGCTAGGCGACACACAGCCGACGAGCACAACCGCCATCATGCACAGGATTGTCATCTTTGCCGTTATTTTCATATTGTCCAAACCTTTTAATAAGCCTCAAACATATCACGTAGGAAGGACGGAAGGTCCGTCCCTTGGCGGGACCCGACGAATTTCATTTTGGACTATGCCCCCGCCTCCGCCCCTTCTTCTCCACCGGCAGCAGCGGCGCGGTGAAGCGCTCGTAGAGGGCGAAGAGGAATTCCACGCGCTGGCGGTCGGAAGTGATTGATAAGAAATCGCTTTTCGGCAACCCCGGTCGGCCTCGGTCCGCACGGGCCGAAAACATGCCGAAACGGGTCTGGAGCAACGATGGCATTGAGGAAAGGATGGCAGAAACCGGCGGGAATGTCAATCCCATCGCCAAACAGCGACTTTGTGGCTGGCGGGGTACTCCCCGGCAGCCACAAAGTCGCTGTTTGGGTGTCCTGAAGGCCGGGACCAGACACGCCTGCCCCATCGCGAGCGGTTATTCGTTCGCGTAAACCATGACCGGCTCGGTGTTGTAATCGGGAAACGGGTCATCGAAGCAAGGCTCGATGACCCAATCGGCCGGTGGGGCGGGGCCGGAAGCGACGCGAATGCCTTGTTGCCAGAGGCCGAGGTGACGCAGGATGCGCTCGATCACGGCTGGGCCGTCGATCAGAGAAACAATCCGCATCTCCTTTTGGCATTTCGGGCAGAGGAGCGGGTCGGCTTCCCACACCTTCTTGATGAGTTCGCGCCATTTCTTGGACGGGATGCGGCGGGGCTTGTGTTCGGAAACGTCAATCACCGCCGCGGCCTTGCCGTCGGGTTGGACCGCAGCGGACGCCTGCTTACTCCGCTGGCCGCGCATCTTGTTACTGTACCAGCCGTAATACCGGACAAGCTGGAAGCTCTTGTCCGGGATGTGCTGGGTGATGGCGGCGATAAACTCGCAAGGGGTGAAGACCTCGAAATTGCGCTGGATCTTGGATCAAGGTATTCGCCAAACGTGTGGATGCACATGACGATGCCGGGAAGGCCGTCGGGTTGGTTCAAGGCGGTCTGCATGTATTCCAACAGGCTTTCGTGGGCGATGCGGCAGTAATCCTTGAGCAGGGCGCGGTTGAAGCGGAAGTAGGGACGCAGTGTCATCTAACGGCATACCCCTAAAGAAAGTTTGAAAAAAATGAAGGCAGGTTGCAGACCGCAGTATTACCGCATCCGGCGCATGGTCGAGATGGTGCGCGAAGGCGCCGAGAACGGCTATCTGGCGAATAGCAGCGACTTCGTGAAGGCGTTCGAGGTGTCACGTCGCACCGTGGCACGGGATTTGGACTTTCTGCGCGACGAGGAGCGCGCTCCGCTGGAATATGACGATGCCCGGCACGGGTTCCGGCTGACGGACGAGACCTACACGCTGCCGCCGGTGAGAATCAGCCGCAAGGAGGCGTTCAGCTTCGCTCTCGCCCGCAAGCTGCTGGCCCACTACGAAGGCACGCCCCTGCACCTGGACATGCGGTCGGTGCTGGACAAGATCGCCGAGTCGCTGGAGGGCGACATCACCATCGAGTCGGACTGGCTCAGCGAGCACGTCGGCGTCCTGCCGGAGGACCGAGTGCGGACCGATCCCGAGATATGGGCGGCGCTGGCGGGATACGTGGAGCGCCGCGAGGCGATCCGGGCTACATACCAGACCTTCGGCGGGCGGGTTTCCGAGTACGAACTGCACCCCTACCACCTGCTCGCCTACCACGGGAACTGGTACGTGCTGGCGCTGAACACGGCCAAGGCCCAGATGGGGACGTTTGCCCTATCGCGTTTCCGACGGATCGAGGCCGCCGGCCAGACTTTCGCCAGCCCAGTCGACTTTCACGCCGAGGCGTTCGCCCGGCAGGCGTTCGGGATCGTGGGTGGCGAGGAGACGATCGAGGTCCGGCTGCGTTTCGCGCCGAAACTGGCTGTCTACCTCACCGAGCGTCAGTGTTTGGCGGTCATATAAGCGCTGAGCGGGTCTGTGTCTCACGGGAAGAACAAACGGTTTAGCCACGATACAAGGGGATCCACCGGTGCGACGCCGGAATCAAGATAACCGGCCCTAATGGCAGTGCCAAAAGGCAACCCTGGTTCTTCCTGCCACGCCAGCCAGGTGTGCATGACGGCCTTCGGTTTTGCCAACAGAGAGAATAGCCGCTCATTCTCGGGTATGCTGTCCACGCAGTTATCTGCGCGGCTAAAAAGCGCCGACCCTGTCGGAACAAGCGTTCTCAAAAAGTCCTCCAAGATACCCGTGTTCTGGTTGTCGGGCATGATCCAGACGCCGAAGCGCGGTAGCAACGTGTTCGGTGGCGGCATGAGGATGATGCCTCCGGCCTCTGGGTTCGCCGGGATGTTCAGATAGCCGGCTTTTACCAGGCGGTCCTTCAGTCCTTCCCATCGGCCGTTTATATCGGTGTCGGCATCGATGACAACACCGAGCGCTTCGATATCGCTTCCCTTCAGGCGCACCGGAAAATTTTTCAGAAGTTGATCGACACTGCCCTGCGGCGTGACTTCCAGATGCGGAACGCCACGCGTGCCGCAAACATGTTTCAACACATGCTCATCGTCACCGCCCTCTACCAGAAGGATCTTCTTGGAAGCCATATTAGCGCACCTCGATTCGGTCGCGCGTGGCTATCGCCAGTTCTTCCTCGGAAAATACAGTGGGAATGATCTCGTCGCCCCTGCGCGTCAGACGCACCAGCACACCGGTATCCGGGGTGTCGGCGGCGGCTTCTTGGAAGGCGGTGATGGCGTCCCAACTGTGTGTGGTGGCAAAGACCTGAATGTTCAGGCTTCTGGACAGCGCAAATATGGCTTTCCAAGCATCTGCCTGAACACTGTAATGTATTCCATTTTCAAGTTCGTCGATGAGTAAGATGCCGTCCTTTGCGTTGACGAGCGACAGAATAATGCCAAACAACCGGTTCAGTCCGTCACCGAAGGAGCGAAGCGACACGGGTCGGGTGAAGTTCCGTGACCGTACGATGGCCGTACGTTGTTGACGCGGTCCTTCGCCGCCGACCATCGAAACAGCGGTAATATCGGGGTCAATAATGCGCAGAGCATCTACAACGAAGTTTTCGCGATCAGTAAGGGCGATCTTATCCCATAAGACACCGAGGGTTGCTGTGCGTTCTCCGCCATAAGGGCTGACAAATACGCATGGTAGGCTGGGTTCGTCCGTTGCTTCCGGCCTCATCATCATACGACCACGGGATGAATAGCGGCGCATGTAATCTAATGGGAGTACTCGACGCACTCCGTCGACTTCCATCACGAGTGCGGGGATAGCCTCTCCCTCGCTGAACAATTCCTTTTGCTGAGGGATCAGCCTCCTCGTTCCATCCTTATCCCTTTCCTCAGAGAACCACCCCGCCTCCATAACCAAATGCAGGGGAAGTGAGGTACCTTTGGCAGCAATCACGATAGGATCAAGTTTGGCGGAGAATTGCGGGAATCCATTGAAAAGGGTCGATAATGGAAAAACACCTTCCGAGTCAAGTGGCCGCGTTGACTCGTCATTATCTCCGCCATCTTCCTCACGGTATCGCAGGATGTTGTTGATGACCGCAGGCGCTGCGCCAGAAGTCAGTATGCGAATCGCTTCGAGAACCGAAGACTTGCCAGTGTTGTTCCGCCCCGTGATCAAGTTGACCCGCCCAAGACCATCAATCTCGAGTTTGCGAAGCGCTCGGAAGCGCTCAATCGACAGGGTTGTCATTCTTGGTTCCATAAACTGTCTCCAGTCTGTCTTATCTCTCTCGGCGAATGCTGTTATCACAAGGGCTTTAGGCGCGGTAGTACCGACTCTCGATCTCGCCAAAGCATTGATTGATGTTGTTTATTATACGCGAACGACTAGTGCCTATGCCACCATCAATTGATAAGAAATCGCTTTTCGGCACCCCCCGGTCGAACTCGGCCCGCACAGGCCGAAATCATGCCGGAACCGGTCTGGAGTAGTGAGTTCATGGTGTGAAGCGTGACAGAAACGGGTAAAAACGTCAAGGCCAAACCAGATCACCACAAACCAGCGGCTTTGGGACGGAAGGGGTATCCCCCGACCGGCCCAAAGCCGCTGGTTGGCGTTCCGGTGGCCGGAACAAGACACACCTGCCCCATCGCGAGCGATTATTCGTTTGCGTAAGCGAGGTCTGGAGCGGTGTCGTAGTCGGGAGTGGCGTCATCGAAGCACGGCTCGATGACCCAATCGGCCGGTGGGGCGGGGCCGGAAGCGACGCGGACGCCTTGTTGCCAGAGGCCGAGGTGACGCAGGATGCGTTCGATCACGGCTGGGCCGTCAATCAAGGAAACAATCCTCATCTCCTATTGGCATTTCGGACAGAGGAGCGGATCGACTTCCCACACCTTTTTGATGAGTTCGCGCCATTTCTTGGACGGGATGCAAGAAAGGGACAGGGTTGTGGCCGTTACTGGATGAGTCCGCTGCCGACCACGCTGTCGCCGTCATAGAATACAGCGGTCTGACCCGGCGTGACAGACATCTGTGGCTCATCAAATTGAACCTCGCTCGCCCTCCAAGTGGCTCATAACCAACTGGTTGAGAGCCAGTTCTGGAGGGCGAGCGTCCTCGCGAGCCGGTCCTGTAAAGGATTGAAGACTGCGCTTAACTTGGTGCCATTCAGGCCAGCTTTCCGACAGAGCGGTCGATGACGCAGGTATTGCGCAGGGAACAAGAATGACACTAGTCATCTCAATTTTCGCTCTTCCCCTTCTCAGCCACCCTTTTGCGAAGCATCTTCACTACTGCATTCTGCCGGGCCAACTCAGCAACTTCTATGGCATCATACCCGCCACAGGTCAACGCATGGATATCTGCGCCGGCATTTAGCAACTCCTTTACAACATCCGTCCAACCCTTCATCGCCGCAAGATGGAGGGGGGTTGCACCGGGAATCCCCGTCGCATGCACATCGCTATGCTGCCGGATCAGGAATAGCGCCAATGACTTGCGCCCCTCCAATATCGCATGGTGAAGCGGTGTGCACCCCCCCTTGTCCTGAGCATCAATAGTGGCTTTTGCTTCGACTAGATACTCCACAATGGCCTCATTTCCCTTCCGAACAGCCAAATGCAACGGCGTGTAACCGGCTCCGTCCTGACTATTCACGCTTGCGCCTGCCTTTAGCAACTGAGCCAACATAGCCTTTCCGCCCTGCTCCACCGCAAGATGGACAGGAAAACGACCATCATCGTATGCCTTGTTGACGTCAACACCCCCTGCATCGAGCAGTTTTCCAGCAAGCCCCACGTCTCCCTTGCTCACCGCATCGCGGAATTTATCCTCAGGCGAAACCTCGGGCGTCGAGTACCCGACGCAGTAAGAAAGTATCCACTTCTCCACAACCGCCTTGATGGGCAGGCTGTGACATTCACGACCGGCCACCCGAACACTCATCACAGTGTCCCCCTCGGACAAGCCTTTGAGCGCGAATGCTTGCGTACTGCTCCGGATCTTCACCGGCTCCACACTCGCAATCTTCGGATCACCCATGTCGAGCGTCGTCCATTCCGCAGCCTCCTCCGGACGGATCACGACACTGAATGGCTTTGTCTCGAATCCCACGATCAGGCCAAACGGTTCCCATCCCCGGAGTGTAAGCGCAACCCGCCGCCGGTCATCTTCCGACAAAAAACGCAACGCCCTGGCCATGGCCAATGCACCTCGCATCTCAAATTCGGCATCGACAACGGTAAGCCGCCGGCTCACGCTCGGATAGGCGCCTCGCTTGCACGAAACCAGAAGCTCCGTGTCAGAAACACGTCGACTCGTCTCCACGCCCTCGACATAGAGGGGGTCGGGGGTCCCATTGCTGCCAACAGGCCAGATCGCCGGCAGATCGAGAAGGCTTTGCCTTCCTTTTTCTGGACGTGTCCATACCCGAAGGTTCCGCCTGGGCTCCGCACTCAATTCAACGCCATTGGCCACATCCGCCGCACTGGCATCCAGCCGCAACTCGACCATGTCATTTTCCTGCGTCGTAGCGACGCCGTCATCCCGATCCGGGAAACCGTTGCGATCATCATCGTCATCGTTCAAGGCGATCACGAAAAGAACGTTGCTGGCCGCAGCGGCCACATCCTCTTTGTCGAACATAATGCAAATCGGGCTGCCCTCACCCACTTCTCCAACGGCATGGGTACCCCACACACCACCAAAAACAAAGAAAACCGCAACGACAATCAATGCGTTCATACTTACTCCTTTTATCCTCATATGACGCACTGGCGACGCTAAAGGTTCCCCAAGCGAGCCAACCTTCTGCCGTCATTTCGCCCGAGCGGCCAACTTGCCCGCCGAAAAACGAAAAACTGGGGACAGGCAAATAATAGCAAATATTTTTCTAAACGGTGTGGAAATCGTCCCTTCTCGATACTTTAAGGGGGTGGAGGGCTCGTCAGGTGCGAGTCGAACCATTCAGCCAAGGAGGATGAAATGCGACAGGCGCGACTGAAACCCGATTATCAGGATACGTGAGGCTCATGCAAAACCCCCTCTGGGGTGTTTGCAAGAGAGAAGTCAGAATACAGGAGTCAGAATAACAGAACACGTTGCCCGTGAGAGGGTTCCAATTCTGAATTCTGAATTCTGGCTTCTGAATACGGCGCTT
>JBIJDW010000146.1:0-7600 GCA_044343885.1 Kiritimatiellia bacterium | reverse complement strand
CGCTTCCTGTACGACCAGACCTGTCTTGACGACGCGGGCGCGCGTCAGATCGACCAGCATATTTTTGACGAGGTCTTCGCGATGATCGGAAAGGCCGACCATCTGGCGGTGGTCGACATGTTCCTCTTCAACGCGTTCATCGGCTCAGGGCCGCCACCGAATCGGCACCTGTGCGAGGAGCTGACATCCGCCCTGATCGCCCGCAAGCGCGCGGCGCCTGATTTGCTGGCCGTACTGATCACGGATCCGGTGAACACGGTCTATGGCGGACTCGAGGCTGGCCACCTGCTGCGTCTGCAAGAGGCCGGCGTCGAGGTCGTCGTCACCCGGCTGGACCGGTTGCGTGACAGCAACACAGCGTGGTCGAGCGTGTGGCGGCTGCTCTTCAAACCGTGGGGCAACAGCCGCACGGGCGGCTGGGTGGCCAACCCGTTCGGCGAGGGCGAGGTGACCGTGCGCAGTTGGCTGGCGCTGCTCAACTTCAAAGCTAATCACCGCAAAGTGGTGGTCGCCGACGCGGGCGACGAACTGTACGCCCTGGTCACGTCGGCCAACCCGCACGACGGCAGCAGCGTCCACTCGAACGTGGGAGTCGTCTTCAACGGTCCGGCCGCGCGGACGGTCCTGGAGTCGGAGCAGGCGGTCCTGACCATGAGCGGCAGCCGGGTTTCGTTGTTGAGCGCGGTGCCGACCAATCCGCCCGGCGCAGGGCCCGACCCGGCGCCGACAAACGCCGTGCGGGTGCAGGTGGTGACGGAGGAGGCGATCGCTGACGCGGCCGAATCCATGATCGGAACAGCGGGAAAGGGGGACTCGCTGGATCTGGTGATGTTCTATCTCGCAGACCGGCCGATCCTCCGCGCCCTGAAAGCGGCGGCGAGGCGCGGCGTGGCGATGCGCGTGGTGCTCGACCCGAACAAGGACGCCTTCGGCCGTGAGAAGAACGGCATGCCGAACCGGCAGTCGGCCCGCGAGCTGACTGCGGCGGGCGTTCCCGTTCGCTGGGCAGTGACCCGCGGCGAGCAGATGCACGCCAAGATGCTGCTGGTCAAGAAGAGCGACGGCACCGCCGACCTGCTGACCGGTTCGGCCAACTTCACGCGCCGGAACGTGCGGGACTACAATCTGGAGACCGACGTGCGGGTCTCGGGCCCCGGGGCCGCGTCCGCGCTGACCGGAGCGGCCGCCTACGTCGACCGACTGTGGACGAACGCCGACGGCCGCGTATTCACGACCGGCTATGAAGCGTTCCGGGATGACTCCCGCTGGCGCGTGTTCCTCGGTCGCTTCCAAGAGGCCACCGGCCTCTGCACCTGGTAGAATTGCGGATCACTTTTTGCCTGTCCCCAGATTTTTCGTACTCGTCGCCAGCGGCAACGCCTCCACGGCATACAGAGGAAGCGACAGCAGTTCAAACGTCACAGCGCTTGCCGTCTGGTCTGCTCGTGCGCGATACGCAGCCGTCACGCGCGATGACGGATTCAGATCAAATCGCACGGCCTGGCTAACGTTCTTCTCCAGAATAAACTGCTGGATCGATTTCAATGAGCCGCCTGCGCCCGCTTTCACCTCGATCGGCAGAATTCGCGATCCCCTGGCAACCACATAATCGACCTCGGCATTATTGGCCTTGCCCTCCCGGATCCAATAGTGGAGGTGCGGTTTGCCATCCTCCAGATAGGCCAGGTGCTGCCCGATGAACTGCTCCGCCAGCGGACCCTCGTTCACCAGCGTTTGTTCGGACGCCTCCGAAATGTCGCTCCATCGCCCCCCGCACAGGAAGTTGACCATTCCGACATCCATGAAGATCAGCTTGTAGGAATCGTCATCCGCCTCCGCTGCGAGCGGCACCCCCGAACAATGCGAGGCGACCACTTTCTGGCAGATCTGGGCGCAACTCAGCAATTCGACACAGGCTTTGATTTCTCGCGCGCGTTCTTCACGGGACAGATTGACGTACTTGATCTTCCGTCCGATGTTCCGCGGGATCTGCGCAAATACCCGGCGGAGCCGGACCAGGTCGCTGTGCTGCGCGTATTTCGAAAAGTCATCCTGGTACGTTTCAGCAATCGAGCGCTGAACGTCCTGAACCTCGGACAAGGATCCCGAATCCAGAAACACCTGCACCGCCTCCGGCATGCCGCCCACAAAGAAGTATTCCCGCATCCGTGAGAGCAGTCGGCGATGCGCTGATTCCGGCACCGTTTCAAATCGGGCGGCGGCCTCGCGCCAAGGGTTCAAGTCCGGGTCCGTACAGGCGATGAATTCACTGAAACTCACCGGGCCGATGTGGTGATACTCGACCCGCCCAACCGGCATGGAGAAAGCATGCTTCGCCAAGGTGAATTCCAGAAGCGAGCCGGCCACGATGACAGGCAACTCCGGACGTTCCTCGAAAAAATAGCGCAGCGCGGCCAGGGCATTCGGGGTTGCCTGTATTTCGTCCAGAAACAGCAGACTGCGCTCGCTCTCGATCTTTCGGCCAAGCAGCCCCTCAATCTCCAACACCATGCGCTTCACCTCCAAACTCTGGAAAACGCGATCCAGTTCCGGATGTTTTTCCAGATTGATTTCGTTCAGCGTCAGGTTGTGGCTCGCGGCGAAACGACGCACGAGCGTGGATTTGCCCACTTGGCGGGCTCCTCGCAGAATCAGGGGTTTGCGGCGCGCCTTACCATACCAGATCGAGAGAAACTGCTCAGAACGACGAACGATCATACCAAACACACCTTTCTTTTAGCCAAAGCGTGTCTATAATACAGGTTTCTATGGACCATACAAGCAATTGTATTCATTCTCCCTCGTCGACCGTAATCGCGTGCCACGGCGTAGCGCGTAGCGCGTAGCGCGAAGACGGGTCCACCGATCTCCCATCGTTGTCGCGATCATTGTCGACAAAGATCGCGACAACGATTGAGACAACGATCTGAAACCTGAACCCTTCTCCTCTCCATTCGCCTGCGGCACGGCGAGGACGATGCCGCCCTACCTCGCGCGAAGCGCCTTTCCTTAAACTGACGGTGATCGGTGCGGTCGCGAAGCAATCGGTAGCGCGAGCCTCTCGTCCTCGTCGTCGTCCTCGTCCTCGTCCTCGATCATCTTAAGCTTGTCTCAACCGCTTACCCGCTTAAGCGGTTCGTTTAAGTGTAACCGTGTAAGTGTTGCGGTTAAGGGTAAAATCCTCCCATCCAAACACAGGGCGGGCCCGTTTTCACCAGACCCGCCCCGCGTCGCTTCCTTCTCCGGTCTTGATCTCCGGTCTTCGCCTCGCAATCCGCCCAGTGTGTCCATCCGGCCGGTTGCCCGGCCTTTGTCGCAGAAACACGACACCGATCAGTGGCCACCGCTCAAGCGAGACCGGCTCCACGAGAGATTCCATCTCGATCGGCGGTGTGCGTCTATGTGACGTTAGCCAATGGCGATGCGGCCGGACTTGGCGAGCTGATCGGCCTGCACCAACGCTACGGCCTGTTTCTGGATCCAGAGGGCGAGACGGGCGCGCTTCTGGATCAAATGGCGCACATTGGGAATGACTACGGCGAGGGCGGGTTCTGGCGGGCGTATTCCACGTTCAGCCTGCTGATCGCCCGGCTGCAGGAGAGTAAGCCGATGCAAGCTGGCCTCCGCCGGATCATCCCCCGCGCGCCCGCCCCGGAGCCCTCTGCTCTCGTGCAGGCGATGGATCGGTACCTGGCGGAGAACTTCGCCAGGCGGGTCACGTTGGCGGGCATGGCACGCGCGTTAGGCGTCTCGGTCTCGCTTCTCACGCACCGCATCAGGAAGGAGACCGGCGAACCCCCGTTGCAGCGTCTGTTGCGGCTGCGACTGCAACGGGCCAAGATCTTCATTGCCGCCGGCCAGCCTCTCAAGGTCGTCGCCGAAACCACCGGGTTCTACGACGCCTTCCATCTGTCCCACACGTTCAAACAGGCGGAAGGCGTCTCTCCGCGGGAGTTTCTCAAACAGTTTTACGGCAAGGATCGAGCACGTGACATCCCCGGAGCACGTCCTGCACCACCAGACCGGCCAGATGGAAGCCAAAGATTCCCGTGATATGCACCAGCGAGCCGTTGATCTGGGCCTTTTGGCTGCACCAGGCATCGGTTGGCTCTCCGTTTCGTCCTTTTTTCGGGCAGAGGCAATTTCCTGTGCCGCAGGCCGTGTCTTCGCCCCGGTTGGGGAATTGCTCTTCGCTGAAGAGGCAGAGGCAATCCCCGGAAACCTGGCGCTGGCGCAAGCCCCGCCGTACTTCGCGGGCCAGAGGACATCCCGAGGTCTTCCAGATGGACGCCACACGAATCCGGGAAGGATCCAGTTTGCAGGCGGCACCCATGGATGAGTAAATGCGCTTCCCGGCGGTCATGGCTGTGGACAGCAGATCGATCTTGCACGCCAGACTATCGATGGCGTCAATCACATAATCATAGGCGGACAGATTGAACGTGTCGCGGGTATCGGCGGAGTAGATCTCGGCACGGGCCTCGATCGAAGCCTGCGGATTGAGGGCCATCAAGCGGGTGCGCAGTTCGTGAACCTTGACCTGTCCGACATTCCCGGCGGTTGCCTGAAGCTGACGATTGACATTGGTTATGCAGATCACGTCATTATCGACGAGGGTGAGCTGCTGGATGCCCGTGCGGACCAAGGCTTCGGCGCACCAACTGCCCACGCCACCCACGCCGAAAAGGATGACGCGGGTGCCAGCCAGTTGATCCATGACCGGGCGGCCCAGCAACAGCTCGGTACGATGAAAGAGGGCGGATCGCATGGTGTTGTCGTGTATGGTGTCAATATTCAAACGCGTGGGTTCGCCGATGAAAAAACCGGGAAACAGAAAAATAGTATCACAGATTTTCAGAACCTTGTGAAAAAAGTTCGGGGGCGGGGCGGTATCGGATCTCGTTTCTTCTCATTTTCACACTTCTGCGCAATCGTCTCCAAGAAACTGCGGAATCTTTCCGGCACCTACTGATCCCACCGCTGTATCCTGACGCTGTTTCTCTGTCCCTTTCGCCCTATGCGCGAACTCATGCCATCCCACACACCCTGAAATCAACACCGGCCGGCCCGTGTGATCGTAGCGCTACGATCATACTGCGGCCGGCCGGGCACTGAAAATGAACCGCCATGAGACCCCTGCAAACGCCCCACCCCGTCGTAGCACTACGATCTATGCGCGGTTATTCGGACACAAAACCCGATGGCAATCCGGCCCGATCGGCCCAACCGCTACGACGCCAGTTTGGGGAAATCTACGCGCTCAATTTGGACCGTAACACCTATCGGCAACCGACTTTTTCAGCGCAACCTAGTGTCTAATTACGACCCCTATGGCCCGCGGCCTAAAGCATCCTGCGCTACGCGGGTGCGGTGTTTTTTTTGAATCGAACCCCAACACCGTTCAACCCCAACCTTTATATAAATAGCCCGTTCAACCGTCACAAACCCAAGATTGCGTCTTGGGAAATCATTATGTAAATTAGTTTCTCAAGAAACCCCAATTGTGGTTCTACAATCCATGACGTAACAGCATTAAGGTCTGCCGGTTCGGCATTTACCTCGCTAGCATGCAATTTTGCCACGACAAAGACCTTCGGCTTAAGGCCCATGACAAATAGCCTGACAAATTCGATATCCTTTTGCAATTTTACAGCTCCACACAATAATACTGCATTTTCAGATAACACGGTTACGTGAATATGGTTACACGGATCTTGCTTTATTTCACGCATCATGCGACCCGCCTCAGCATATGATTTGCTGTACCCAATATTCAAGTGATACGGATAAATGGGGATCACCTCTGGTTTCGCTGAATTGTCCACATCATCAAGTAACACCCCCACTTGAACATAACAAGCCAAATGCATCTCTCTTATGAGATCAACAAGTTCATTAATCAAATTAGTGTTCGCTAGTTTCCCCGAGATATTTCCTCCCTTAAAAGCGACCTCAAGATTTGAGAAGCGACAATCCTTGTCTAATTGATTTCTCAAAGTTATGCGCCGGGCTGACTTGACTAAATCGTCTCTCCAATTCCTGATAAGTACAAGAAGGGGCAATATGGCCAATAAAATCGCAACAAAATAACCGATTCGTTTTTTCATGATCGTTCTGAACTAAGGCGCAGGCACATATGTACCTGGGATAGTCGTCATTCCATTTAGAGCGTTTAGGGCGTACGTATAACCAATGTGATAGCGGTACAGACCTCGATTAGAAACCCATTGTGCAAAATTGAACTTCATTCCAAGACATCCATGATGATTGAGGAAACCCAGCCCATGGTGAAGCCATGGACGATGTACACCACCCTTTATATCATGATATGGACTGATAGTTCTGCTATCATTCCATGCTCGCATTTCGGGACCATGTCCAAAATATAGTAGACCATGAATGTTTACACTTCCCAATGCGGCCTTCCATTCGTCCCAGATCATCGTTTGCCTTATTACCACATCAAATCCCAGTGAATAATAAACACCTCGTTGATTTGACATATGCGCATTGTCCGCATAAATGTTAATGCCTTCTGCGACCCAGTTGTCTTCCGGCC
Organism: Kiritimatiellia bacterium; assembly: GCA_044343885.1. Taxonomy (GTDB): domain Bacteria; phylum Verrucomicrobiota; class Kiritimatiellia; order RFP12; family JAAYNR01; genus VGWG01. Next base: position 1,041 of record JBIJDW010000146.1, on the reverse strand, counting down.
CTCTGACAATATACACAACATTAGGAACTGAAAATTTGCGTTTCTCTAAAAACTTCTCGTCAATAGACGCAATAGGCCAACTGCCCTGATCTTCCCTTTTCAGCCACTTACCAAATTCTCTAAGATCATACGGGACGAGAGATTCAATTCCCCGAACGCTATCACCACAATCGGCTTCTACAATGGCACGACGATCATGTTGCCTGTATGGGCCTTGCCATTCCAAGCCAAGATAGTCTATCCGATCCACCGCATTATTTTCTGCAAGTACATAAACGTTGACCCCTCCCCTCTCCCCCAAGGGATCCCGATTCACCCACCTCGCATCCAGCACATTGAGGTGGCGGAAGTTGTAGTAGATCAGGCCGAGGGGGGCGTCGTGGATTTCGGAGGAGAAGGTGAGCGGGTTGAGGTCGGCGGCGGGGCCGGTGGCGAATGTGAGCGCGCCGAAGGGGGCGTAGTCGTAGGTGGCGGCGAGGGCGCCGGTAGAGTCGAAGAGTTCGGTGACGTTCTTGACTTGATCGAAGCTATATGTGTACATACCCTCACCCTGCCCCTCTAAGTGGATGCCGAGCGGGCGGGTGGCGACGGGTTCGGTGGGTTCCCAGGTGATGGCGTGAATGACGTTGGTGACGTCGAGCAGGTTTAAGGCGGCCAGTTGCAGATAGCCGCGATAGAGGTAGCGCTCGTGCCGGGTCGTCGATCCGGATTGAATAACCTTCATCTCAGTGCGACGACCTTGATAATCGTAAACCATCGTGATGACGGCCGTTTCGTTGGAGAAGAGGACCGGACGGTTTTCGGCGTTGTATTCAACCTGCCAACTCCCGGTGGTCGTGCGCAGCAGGGTCTGGTTGCCGTCGTAATCGAAGACGGGGATGTCCTCACGCGGAGGCGCAGAGGCGCGGAGGATGTTGGTGTATTGATTGAGGGGGTTGGACAGGTAGGCGTTGGTGATGGCGTTCTCAACCGCTGTCTGCCGGTTTCCGATGGAGTCGAAGGCGTAGGCGTAGCCATTCGTACCCAGCAGGGCGGCGGACA